>JAZBOW010000235.1:0-9954 GCA_036351335.1 Bacteroidales bacterium
GGCCAGTGGGACCGAATATGGCTGATGGAAGCACAACCGGGACAACACCACGAAATTAACAATGCCATCATCGAAAATGGATTTATAGGCTTACAGGTAGAATCCTTCTTACGTCCTGCCGAAAACCTCCTGAAACTTCATAATGTAACCATTCAAAATATGCAGGGAATTGGACTGTTTTCGAGGGTGTACAATGTAGAAGGAGACAATACCGTAATAGCCAATTGTGGTGGCTACTGTTTAGCCGCGACAGGTGGAGGATACTATAGTTTCAAACACAGCACCATTGCGAACTATTGGAGCTATTCGGCACGTAATACACCTGCCGTTTACCTGAACAATTATTTGCTCGATACACTTGAGCAAACAATTCCGCTGCCCATCAATTTCAACATGGGAAACAGCATCATTTATGGCAATAACAACAATGAATTTCAAACCGAAATGGTGGCCGGCGCTGATTCTCTTTATTTTCTGGATCATGTAAGCATGCGGACACTTCTGAATACGGGAAACCCGGCAAATTTCAACAAGATTTGGAAAAATGAAGATCCCTTGTTTATGGATGATGATGTCAACGATTACCGTCTTGATTCATTATCACCGGCCCGCATGGTTGGCGACATTCAAATAGCTTCCGAGGTACCGTTTGACATAGTGGGCACACAGCGAACCAACGAACCAGACTTGGGCGCATACCAATTTGTGCCCGGGCAAAATGATCGATGGTAAAAACTAGGTTTTCGTTATAAAGATATTTTCCAAAGCGATCCCGAATAATGTAGTCAGACTCATCCCATAATCAGCCGCCATCTGGGGCAATATACTTTCTTCAGTCATTCCGGGAATGGTATTTACCTCAATAAAATACAAGCCTTCCTTACTCAATATATAATCGAACCTCACAAACCCTTTACACCCCAATTGTTTGAATAAAAATGCCGATAAAGTTTTGACATCCTGCTCCACATCCAGGTCAACATCTGCAGGAGTAATTTCATCTGCCAGACTATTATCATACTTGGCTTCAAAATCAAAAAATTCCTTTTTACTAATGATCTCTGTCAAAGGAAAAACAATCAGTTCTTCTCCTTTATTGATCATACCGCAGGTCAACTCACGTCCTTTAATAAATTTTTCAATCAGCACCTCGCTATCCTCGGCAAAGGCTTTTCTAACGGCATCAGGAAACTGAATACGTTCGCTCACTTTTGAAATACCCACGCTCGAACCACTTCTTGCCGGCTTAACAAAAAGGGGTAAACCAAGGGTTTCAATCACCTGATCCATGTCAACTGTTTCACCTTTAAAAAACGTTAAAGAGTCAGCCACCTGCACACCGTAGGAACTAACGAATTTATTACATAGATGCTTATTGAAGGTCAGTGCAGATGTATCCTGGTCGCAACAGGTATAAGGTATATTCAGCAAATCAAAATAACCCTGTATTTTTCCATCTTCTCCGGGGGTACCATGTACGGCATTAAAAACGCCGTCGAATTTCAGCGTATCATTATCCATAGGCAAACTAAAATCATTTTTATCGATATGGTGCTTCTCCCCTTTTTCATCTTTATAAAACCAATCCTTTCCCTTTATCTCAACGAGGTAGCCCTCGTATTTACTCCTGTTTAAGTGTTTCTGCACCACGCGTGCACTCTTCATGGAGATTTCGTACTCTCCGGAGTCTCCACCACAAATAATGGCTATTTTTTTCATCTATAATAAATGCTTAATAATTTTTAACTTTGCGACTTACAGAAACAATATATTCAATCAAACAAAGTTATGTGAATAAGTTGTTTACACAAGGCTTTCACACACTAAATTAACATTTAATGGGCTTTTTTTATTTTCTTGGGCGTAAGAAATTTTTCATTCACCTACTTATAGCCGTTGTTTTGTCATTAGTGGTGCTTTGGCTTGTGCTTCTATCCCTTGATGCAACTACCCGGCATGGAAAAGTATACGTGGTACCTGATCTGTACGGACAGTCGCTTACCTATTTGATTGAAGAAAATTATGATGATTTTTTTGATTTCCAGGTAATTGACTCGATTTTTGATAAAGATCTGGCAAAAGGAAGTATCATTATGCAAAATCCGCTGGCAGGCTCAAAAGTGAAAAAAGGCCGGCATGTGTACCTGACCATCGTAGCTGAAATGCCCGAAAAAGTGGCTATGCCAAATCTAAAAAATCTATCACTTCGCCAGGCGATCGTAACGCTTGAAGCACAAGAACTTTTGGTTGGCAGGCTCGAGTACGTTGAATATTTTGCTCGTAATGCCGTTGTTGACCAGGTGGTAAATGATGAGCCCATTGAACCAGGCACTGAATTGCGAAAGGGTGCCACCATCGACCTGATTGTAGGCAAGGGCGATATGAATACAAGCGTGGTATTGCCCATGCTTATTGGTGCAAAAAGGGAGAATGTAAGGAAAGAACTGCATCATTCCTATCTAAACCTTGGAAATGAATATTTTATTGACGTTCTCGATTCCGCAGAAGCCAGGGTTTACAAAACGGAACCATTTCCATTGACATCCGGCACACTCAATCTCGGACAGAACGTAGATGTTTGGTACCGGTCGGAGTTGAATTTTGATTTCGAGAGCTATTTAAAAGAATTTTTACCGGATACTATAAGCATAGATACCACACAGCTATTTAATAATTATGATTACAATGAAGATTTTTAAACAGTCTTTGACCATCATATGTGTTTTAATTGTAGCTGCACTGCCCGGGCAGGAAATATTAACCGGCTTGCAGTACAATGAAGTGATAAAAAAGGAAGCCCTGAAACAAATAGATTATACAGAAAGAGCTACAGATGAAGATATTATCCTGCACCTGCCTTTTTTCGATGATTTTAAAAATATCAACAGATACCCTAACCCAGCGTTATGGCAGGATAAAGATGTCTTCATCAATAAAGACTTTCCTTACTTTGCTCCTAATATCGGCGCGGCTACTTTTGACGCGATCGACAGTACAGGTGCCATTTATGGCAATGCCCTTATTATTCCTTTTGATGCAGATCATTTAACGTCAAATATCCTACGGCTCGATTCTGTTTTCGACCCTATTGTAAAAGCCTTAAGTCCTGCCGATTCCCTGTATCTGAGTTTTTATTATCAACCACAGGGATATGGCGACGAACCAGAACCCGGTGATACCCTGATGCTGGAATTTTCATACCTGACAGGTGATACGGTCTTTTCGCATATTGACTCTCTCAAAGTATTCGTCAATTATTATCTCGAAAATGAACAGGATACCATTAGACCGTTTGATACTTTATACGCACCTCCGGGATGCGACACCAATTTATATATCATCAATTTTCAGACATTAACCTGGGGCGATTGGGTGATGATGCCTTGCGATTCCGTTTTTATACCTGAAACAGCCTGGAAAGCGCAGTGGAAATCGGAAGGTATGAAACTTACTGAATTTCAGGATATGTTTGGCAAAGACTGGGTGCAGGTGATGATCCCGATTAAGGACAGCATCTACTTGTATAAGGATTTCTCATTTCGTTTCAGGAATTATGCAAGCATCGCCAACGACCTTATCCCGTCTTTCCGAAGCAATGTGGATCAGTGGAATGTGGATTATGTATACCTGAATTATAACCGGTCGATTGCCGATACCACTTACCGGGTGTTATCATTCTCCGGCCGGGCACCATCTTTTCTTAAAAATTACCAGGTGATGCCTTATCGGCAATACCGTGCGGATGCACCAATAAATACGATGAAGCCTTCGCTGGAAATGTACATCACCAACCTCGACAAAGTGGAGCGTAACACAAAATATCAATATATGGTAAAACAGGTGGATGGCAACTTCGGCTACACATATAATGGAGGAAGCTGCAACCTGCCGCCATTTTACGAATTTGGCTTTCAAAATTGCAATACGCCCTGTGGTTCGGCCCATGCATGTCCTCCAGTTTCTCCTTTTAATCTGGATTTCAGCAGGGATACCTCCTCATACATCATCAAACATTTTATCAGCGACTCATCCGAATCCAATGTACTAGTTGATTCCGCCATTTACCGACAGGGATTTTATAATTATTATGCATATGACGATGGCACGCCTGAATTTGGCTATGGTGTGGAGCCTGCGGGTGCCTTTATCGCTTACCAGTTTACACTTAGCGTACCTGATACCTTATTCGGTGTTCAAATGTATTTTAACCAAACTAAGGATTTTGCCAACAACCAGTTTTTCAACATCAACATTTGGCGGGATAATAATGGAAGGCCGGGTGAAATTGTTGCCCAGATTCAAAGTCAGCAGGCGATGTGGAATGATGAATTGTACGAGTTTTATCCTTATATGCTGGATGAACCAGTTGTTTTATCAGGTACCTTTTACGTGGGCATGCAACAATTTGACGGGGGTAGCCTCAATATCGGATTTGATGCTAATAATGACAACCGCGATAAAATTTTCTACAAACTGGAACAAACCTGGTACAGTAGTAATTTCGGAGGATCATTACTCATCAGACCCATGTTCGGACCGGAGATGTTCCTAGGCACGGAAGAAATTTCAATGCAGGAAGAGGATCAAATGATGATCTATCCAAACCCGGCGCGCACCTCATTCAGCATTGGAAATGAGAAAATAAGGTCGGATCGAAACGCACAACTCTCAGTTTACAATATGTTTGGCCAGAACATCATACAGCAGGTCGGTATTTCGAAAAATATTGATATCAGCCAACTTTCCTCTGGCATGTATATCATCAGGATTATAAGCGAGGGGAAATCATACAACGACAAACTCCTTATCAGCCGATGACAACAGAAGACCCAGGTGATTTCAGAGAAGAAAACTCGGAACTTTATGAACATTTCAGAATAGAGGTTGATCCGGGTCAGGCACTTACACGAATTGATAAATTCCTTTTTAACCGTATTCAGAATGCGTCTCGCAACAAAATCCAAACCGCTGCTAAAGCTGGCAATGTACTTGTGAATGAGGAGGCTGTTAAGTCTAATTACAAAATACGTCCGGGTGATGTGATTTCCATTGTTATGTCTCACCCTCCAAGGGATGTAGAGATCGCACCTGAAGATATTCCCCTCCTTATACATTATGAAGACGACGATGTGATCATTGTGAATAAACAAGCCGGATTAGTGGTTCATCCCGGTCATGGAAACTTTACCGGTACATTATTGCATGGGTTGGCTAATCACTTCAAGAATTCAGGACAGACAAACATTGATAACGGATTTGGTTATTTAGTACACCGAATTGACAAAGACACATCAGGCTTGCTGTTAGTCGCAAAAAATGAAGAAACCCAAACCAAACTGGCTAAACAATTTTTTGATCATACTATTGATCGTACCTACGAAGCCCTGGTATGGGGAGAACCTAAAGAAGAGGAAGGTACCATTGAAGGAAGTATTGCACGGAATCCGCATGACAGGACTCAGATGACCGTATTCCCTGAAAATGAGAAAGGTAAAGAAGCCATCACCCATTATAAAATTTTAAGAAAGTTTGGCTATGTGAGTCTGTTGCAATGTATATTGGAAACAGGACGCACACATCAGATTAGGGCACATTTAAAATATATTGGTCATCCCCTGTTCAATGATCAAAAATATGGTGGACATCAAATACTGAAAGGCACGACTTTTACAAAGTACAAGCAATTCGTACAAAATTGTTTCAAGATCATTCCCCGGCAGGCTTTGCATGCCAGGTCTATTGGCTTCATTCATCCCAAAACTGGTAAAAAACTATCATTTACTTCAGAATTGCCGGATGACATGAAGGAAGTACTTGCCAAATGGGAACACTACACAGTGCACAAACAAATGGAAGAAGAGGGATAGTTTGCTCTCCTTTGTCTGTTCCTAAGAAGAGAAAATGGGATTTGAGTATGTTAATCAAATACCTTTAGAAAAGAAGCTTTAATGATTTGCTGGCGTTCTTCCGTTTTAACATAGATCAGATACATTCCTTTAGCTTGTCGACTAATATCAATATACAGGCCGTCATTTTTATATTTCAGAAATATCGGGCCGATTTTTCTTCCAACCATGTCAAATACTTCAACCACTATATTTTCAGGGGTTTCCTTACCAAACGACAACTTGTAAATGCCTTCCAATGATGGGTTTGGCGAAAGGGTTGGCAACACTTTGATATAATCTTCCCTAATGATGCTATCTTTGGCAGAAGAAGATCTTGCAACAAGTTTTACCTTGTATGCTCCAAAGCCATTATATTTAATGAATGGAGGGGTTTCACTTTCAGAATAAGCCGGATCGCCTCCTTCAAACTGCCACTCATATCCAATTATGTTTCCTATCGAATGGTTATAAAACTGCACTATCTCACCAACACCCACTTCAGTTACATCTGAAGAAAAGTTGGCAATTACTTTTGTGGTATCCAGATTGGTACCTTTCAATGAAAGTACATCCGTTTGATCAGGATCTAGCCAGTATTTGAGTTGCCGTGTTGAATCTGTTCCTTCTGATGCCCATGCATAACTCAGCTTTCCATAATAATCCGGTTCATCAGGATAATTACAGGACGCTTTTCCCCCGGTAAGTGAACCAATCAAATACCCTTCAGAACTGAACATCGGGCAACCGGATGAACCACCTTCTGTAACCCCATGACCATTTTCTGTTTCTTTCCATGTCACTTTCCAGTATCTGCCTTCTTCATTGGGGTTCGGGTTGTAATAATCAACGGATACAATCGGTTCATCATAAGTGGAAATCATCGTCACATCGCCTTGCGGATGATGCATTGTAACACCAGACTGCGAAACTTTACCGGATCGATCCCATCCGTTATAAAACACCCGGAAATCATCTGGAATTTCTTCATTCAATAAAAGCAATTTGAAATCAGAAGCACGATCGACATCAAATTCGCTGTGAGCTAGCAATTTCGCTCCAATCATGCTATTTTCAAAATCAGGCTCGTACAAAGGCATTTCGCAACCTTCAACTTCATAATTAAAATCGAATATCCAGCCACCATAATCATAAGCAGTGGCATTTTTGCCGCAGTGGTTGGCTGTGATCAAATAAGGTGTACCATCATTTCTGGTATTATTCACCAGCGTTCCAGTGCACCAGAATAATTTGGTGCCCTCTTTAACAAGTATCCTTGCCACACCATCTTTTTGAAACTGCCAGTTCTCCCCCTCTTTGCAATTCACGGGTACTTCGCAACTTCCTGCATCACCATAATCACGATCAGTATTACCAGGAATTACATTTGTTGTCCCAATTTCGACAATCTCAAAAGGCAATATATCGTATTTTTTTTCCGTATTCAATTCGATGATCAATTGTGGTCCCTTTAAAAAGCCAATTGCAAATTGTGATGCATTCTCATTCAAATCATAAGGACCCATCACATGTGTTCGATCGCCATTATAAATAAAAAGATGATCACCCCCTTTTAAATCCAGTTTTCGGAAATAGGCATTGATTCCATAAGCACCTGCGGCTTCAAAACCAATTCGATAGATATAAGAGCCTTTTGTTGTTTTTTCCCAAATTCCGACATTCTGAAAAGAAGTATCTAATAGAATTGTTTGTCCGGCCGATAGCGGCAGAACAGTATTCTTTGGTGGTTCCTCATTTGGCATTTCCGGGAGCCTTAGTATGGCAAGATGCAAAGGCTGAAGCGAGTTTGAACTAAAAGATACTGGCTCGATTGGTGTTTTGGGCTGGCCCATCAATATGATGGGAGCCATCCATAAAAAGAAGAAAAGCTTGTATGTTATCTTGTTGTTTTTCAAATATTTTGCCCTTAAACTGCTGGTCAGTGAATAAATAGAGACCACATATTCATCACACAAATGTAACGAATATCAATTTGAATTCAGTTATACGATTCCAAAATTAATTTGCAACATGATTTTATACGAATTTACCACTATTTTGTTTAATTATTCTATACTTTTGCGGCAAATTCAGAAGGAATGATTGTAATTACAGGAGCGGCAGGTTTTATAGGAAGCGTACTTGTTAAAAAGTTGAATCTTGAAGGCCGGAAGGATTTGATTGTGGTTGATGATTTTTCAAGAGAAGACAAAAATAAAAACCTTGAGAGCAAGGTATTTGAGCAGAAAGTTCACAGAGATGATTTTTTCCAATGGTTCGACGCACATTACCAGGATGTTCACTTCGTATTACATATTGGTGCCCGCACTGATACAACGGAATTCAAAAAAGAAATATTTGATGTGTTAAACCTGAATTATTCCAAGCAGGTTTGGCTACGTTGCTCCGAATATAAGATTCCACTCATTTATGCTTCATCAGCAGCGACATACGGGATGGGAGAACTTGGCTATAAAGATGACCACCATATTGTTGAAAAGCTCAAGCCGCTGAACCCTTACGGCGAATCAAAAAATGATTTCGACAAATGGGTGTTGGATCAAACCAATGAACCTCCATTCTGGGCCGGTTTGAAATTCTTTAATGTATACGGACCAAATGAGTATCATAAAAACCGGATGGCATCGGTGATCATGCATGCGTTCAACCAAATTAAAAAAACAGGCAAAGTAAAGTTATTCAATTCCCACAATCCTGATTTTAAAAACGGCGAGCAATTGCGCGATTTCGTGTATGTAAAAGATGTGACTGACGTGATCTATTTCCTGATGAACAACAGGCCTGATTCAGCTTTATACAACCTGGGTACCGGAAAAGCCAGAACTTTTCTCGACCTGGCGAATGCTACATTTTCTGCTATGGATAAGGAACCTGTAATTGAGTTTATCGACACACCAGAAGATATACGCGATAAATACCAGTATTTTACACAGGCAGATATGGCCAAGCTTTTTGCGGCAGGTTACGACAAACCTTTTTATTCCCTTCAGAAAGGTATTGATGATTATGTGAAGAAATACCTTATACAAATGAAATATTTGTAACTTTACAATATAGATTATATTGTCTAATGAAGACAAAGGGCTTCATATATACTTTGATTCTGATAGTGATAATCCTTGTTTTTGGCAAGTGCAACAAGGATTGTGGATTATGTTTTACGCCACCAAGCGAGACTAGGTTCAGCATTGCGAGTAAAACAGACACTTCTGATCTTATATATACTGGACAATACCAGGAAGATTCAATCAGGTTATACTACATGAATAATGGGGTAAAAACAGATATTGAATTTATTGTTTTTGAAGATACATTGAAGGAGAGAACTGTGATTATTTCACAAGAGATTAGTTGGAAAAGTAATGAAGGATTCAAGCAATTTTACCTACGATTGAATACACAAGAAACAGACACAATGTTCCTGAATGTGGTAACAAAAACAGAAGATTGCTGTACTTTTCATGTAGTGGAAGCTTTCAGAATCAACGGGCAGGAATTGTATACTGATCATGCAATATTTGCATATGTGTATTTAAAATAACTTTACTCTGACAATTAGAAATTAAGAGAAAAACTTTCCAACTGCTGAAAACTAAAATCTATTCAGCGGGTTCAAACAATCATCCCGCTTCCGATACATATTTTTTCTGCTGTATCATACATCACAGCAAATTGACCAGGTGCAATGCCCGAAATTTTCTCCTCTGAAATAATACGAATACCCTGATCATCTTTCAGTAGTTTACCGGTATTAAATTCAGGCTGGTGCCTGATCTTGAATTTGATTTCTGACAAGCTGCTGTAATCATGGTTGGGATTTAAAAAATGAAGCTCATCCAACCATATTTTATCATTATACTGGGCAATAGGATCATAACCATTGGACACAAAGACAATATTTTTTGGAATATCTTTTTCCACAACAAACCAAGGTCCGCCGCCCAACCTGAGGCCACGCCGTTGCCCAATAGTATGAAACCAGATGCCTTTATGTTCACCCAATATTTTTCCAGTTTCTAATTCGATAATCTCCCCGGGTTGCTCACCC
>JAZBOW010000236.1:0-2038 GCA_036351335.1 Bacteroidales bacterium
CTGAATATTGTATTTTTTCAGGATGCCGCTTTCAAACAATGCCACACCACAATTCAATGCTGTTTGGCCTCCAAAAGCCAATAATATACCCTGAGGCTTCTCTTTTTGGATGATCTTCTCTACAAAATAGGGAGTTACCGGGAGGAAGTATATTTTATCAGCTATGTCTTCTGATGTTTGAACGGTAGCGATATTTGGATTGACCAATACAGTTGTAATACCTTCTTCTTTTAACGCTTTCAGTGCCTGTGATCCACTGTAGTCAAATTCACCGGCTTCTCCAATTTTGAGAGCGCCAGAACCGAGTACGAGGACTTTTTTTATTTCTTCCATGTTTCAATTGCTTTTATAAAATCACCAAATAGAAAGGCCGTGTCAGTAGGGCCACTGGATGCTTCCGGGTGGAATTGAGTTGTGAAAATAGGTTTGGTTTTGTGCTTTAACCCTTCGTTGGAACTGTCATTAAGGTTTTGAAAATAGGCTTCCCAATCGTCTGGAATACTTTCATTATTTACAGCAAATCCATGATTCTGTGAACTCAAATAAGCCTTATTAGTACCAACCTCCAAAACAGGTTGGTTGTGACTACGGTGACCGAATTTTAGTTTATAGGTTATTGCTCCTGCTGCCAAAGCAGTTAATTGATGTCCAAGGCAGATGCCGAAAATGGGTCTTTCATCATCGATGGAAGTTATTAAATGTTTAATTGTTTGTGTGCACATGGTTGGATTGCCCGGGCCGTTCGAAATGAACAATCCATCGTATGCCTCTTTTGTATAATTATAATCCCATGGCACACGAATTACTGTTGTGTCAAACCTTAGTAAGTACCTGATAATATTACTTTTTACACCACAATCAACAAGTAAAATTTTGTGTTTACCGTTGCCATAAACTTTCTTCCTTTTAATACTTACTTCATCAACCAGGTTTGCTTTATTGGGATCATAAAAAGGGATATCTTTATCAAAAACGATCTTAGCAAGCATAGCACCTTTCTCACGAATCATCTTTGTTAGTTTTCTAGTATCAATGCCGAATAAGCCCGGAATTTTTTCTTCCTTCAGCCAGTCGCCAAGGCTTTTTGTGGCATTCCAGTGGTTATACTTTTCAGAATAATCGGAAATAATTAAAGCGGTTGTATGAATATGTTCCGACTCAAAATGTTCCAGCATATCATCTGCAATGGTTTTACCAGGCACCCCATAATTACCCACCAATGGGTAGGTGAGTACAAGAATTTGCCCACGGTAAGAAGGGTCCGTCAGGCTTTCAGGGTAGCCTGTCATGGCTGTATTGAATACAATTTCACCGGCAACAGATGATTCATGACCAAAAGAATGTCCTGTGAATTCCGAGCCGTCTTCAAGAATTAGTTTTGCCCGTTTGTAATGCTGTAACCTCATATTTTTCCAGGTATAAAAAAAGACGGCATGGCCGTCTTCTGGTTGTGTATATTCTTATTTTCTTTCCGAACTCTTTGCATAATTTCATGTGTTCGGAGGACAAATATAGGTTTCAATATGTTTACAGAAAAGTTAAGTTATTGACAATAGCATTTATTTATGTTAATAAATGGGATTTTACTAGTCCTGATTCTTGCAGAAAAATACCTGTGATTTGAGCTCATAACCACCCCGCCCTTTGGGCACCCCTCCTAAATTAAGGAGGGGAGTTTTTAACCACCCCGCCCTTCGGGCACCCCTCCTTTTTAAGAAGGGGAGTTTTAACCACCCCGCCCTTCGGGCACCCCTCCTTAAAAAGGAGGGGAGTTTTAATTGAAATTATTTTTAATAACCTCTAAAACTGCTTCCACATTATTGTAAATATCACAGTTTTCAAATCGTAAAACTTTTATTCCCAGGCTATTTAAATATGTATCCCTTTTGTTATCGCGGTCACTACCTTCAGGGGTAAAGTGATCTTTGCCATCCAATTCAATAACAAGCTTTTCGGCAGAACAATAAAAATCAACTATGTATTTACCAATACCGTGTTGTCGCCTGAATTTCCTGCCATCCAGTTGCCTTTTTTGTAA
>JAZBOW010000237.1:0-2710 GCA_036351335.1 Bacteroidales bacterium
GTTTTTTTTAAAAAAATAGTACTTTTGCACTCCCAAACGATGATTCGTTAGCTCAGCAGGTAGAGCATCTGCCTTTTAAGCAGAGGGTCCGGAGTTCGAGCCTCCGACGAATCACACTGAAAGCCTCCTTTTTACGAAGGAGGTTTTTTTGTTTGGATTAATGGTTTAAAGTGTGGTTTAAAATCCAGATAGATCTCTGCCTAGGCTACAGTCAGGTTTTGCTGACGTTATTATGACAGTTTAATAAAAAAGGAGCCGGCTTTTGCCGGCTCCTTTATACGATGCGGAGAACAATTACTCCCTCAAATCGCCATTAAACAAGCGTGCATACGTATACTGAAATTCAAAATGAATGTTACATTTAGTTTCAGTTTTTTTATTCTATAAAAAGGCATAATCATTGACATAAAAAACCCCCGTTACTGAGGGTAGTTAGCGGGGGTACATCATAAAACAATTAATAAGTGCTTTTATTAAGAATTGTACGAAAAAGTGAAGGAAAGGGTTTCGGTAAGAAACCATTCATGCTAATCCCTTAGGAATTTTCTGATTCCATCCCCGCCTTACAGCCCCCCCCTGCCGGAGGAGGACACTGGTTTATTATAAAAAAACCTGTCAGTGCTTGATTTAAAATGCTTGATCACTAACAGGTTTAAGCAAAAGTATGCTTATTTGAGACACTCAAATATAAACAAAATTCGTTTAACTCCTTGCCTGCCGAACAACTTTGGCAGGCGGGAGGAGTTCCGATAGCTATCGGAACGAGGTAGGAGTCTCTTCGGATGTAACTGTACGTATGTGAATGAAAAAACGAGATTGTCACAGTCGCTTCGCTCCTTCACAAATAAACGTTTTTTCTTCCCGCCAGCGAAGGGGACAATAAAAAAGAGGCCGGACATGTCCGGCCTCTTTTTTTAACCCGCTTTAGGGTTTTGATAAGGAATTACGTATTCCTTTTTATTAGTTGGTTGTAATGTAAGCACATACTGTTTACCTACTCATACAACCTTAAACAAGCTAATGCTTTTATGGGTCAATCAAAACCAAAATTAACTGGCTGATATATACTGATCTACCATCTGTATCAAATGCCAAAATTCCGGCATAACCGCCTGGTAGTGGGCTATAACCAACACTTGCACTGCCAAGGGCTGTGCTACCCATTGTAACAGCTAATGAACTGCCCGGCATATATCCCGGAGAACTTGTGCCAAAATCATAATGAATGACATACCACAATGATTCTTGGATATCAGTATTGGCCTGAGGACCATAAGGTCCTCCTTCAGGTGTTGCAATACCATGGGTGTCATAATGATTGATCAGGTAGTTCAGTGCTTCAAGATTTCTGTCTGTTAAATGAGATGCGGGCATTGAAGCCACTGGGTCCAGTGTTGTATATAACTCAGCATAATAATCACTAGATACAAGCTGGTTTTCATGATCTCCACACCATCCGGCATACCATGGTAAACCTTCATGAATATCCCATCCGGATCCAATTTCAAGGAATTTTACATCAAAATAGGCACCCGTAACAGGACCACCACTCTGTAAAACTACCCTGGCTGTTGGAGGAATGTTCATATATGGTGGCAACAGCAGGTCTGTTGGCGTTGCCACGCAATTACCTACCACAAATTCAAATACACCATCGTTGAGCTCCTCATCAGTGTTTGGACCTGTGGGATATGTGTCAGTGAAGATATCATACCAAGTAAATGTATACAAGTATACCCAACCCATCTGGTTGCCAACCATGGCCCATAGATAGAGGTCAAATTCATAGTAATCAACTTCAGCATCGTAATCAGGGTAACGGACACATAGAGGCTCCCCGATGCCTGCCCAATCTACATTATTGAATGGTGATCCCACCATATCTTCTAATGGTCCATTTCCTACTTGATGTCGAGCCCTGATCTCAAATACGGCTGCTTCATCAATAAATAAACCGCCACCACTCTCATATATTGTTCCATCATAAAGGAATGGATCTTTCAGACAGAAGTCGCCAAAGAAGCAAATTTCTCTAACGGTAATCTCTGTTATCTCAAACCAGAAGAAACCGAACAGGTCGTAATAATCAGGAACGAAGCAAATTACATCAATCTTAATTTTGGTTTTAAAAAATGCACAAACCTCAAATTGAAATTCAACATGATTAATTGCAAAATCCCAGAATACAGAACCTGTTAATGGTGCTGCTTTAAATAGCTGGTCGTCTGATCTTGCGGTTACACCTGGATCTCCCAGATCACCTGGTACACCATCATAATTAAGGTCGGTACCCATATTATCCCAAACGTAGAATTCCTTCAGCACATAGGAATCACAGCTATCTGTGAGGTCATATATGGGTAACATAATAGCCTTGGTATATGGCAAACCATTCACAAAGTAGATTTCAGCAAAATACGTATGTAATATGCCACCAGCATCTTCAATGATGATTTCAGCATATTTGTTTATCTCACCATCAATTGAATCTATACAGTTAGGTACTGAATAAGCCCGGTCTGGTGATTCAAGAATGGTATTGATGTCGAAAGTAACTTCCTGCATTTGCTGCTCAGGAGCAGGTGCAGGAGCATCGGTAGTGTTCTTCTTACAGCTAACTAATACAGCTGCGATCATGAATATGTATACTAATTTTTTCATATCTCTATAGCTTTATAAGTTAACATTAATCTAAATCAGGTAGTTGATA
>JAZBOW010000238.1:0-10282 GCA_036351335.1 Bacteroidales bacterium
CTGTGTAAAAAGATTTAATTTATCCAGAATATACCTATTCCTAATTCTCAAGCTTGTTTTTACTTTAGATGATAAAGGAATAAAAGCACCGCTGAAAATTGTCGTTTGGCCGATTGTTGAATATGGATCATTAAACCAAATGAAAAAGCTGGACCTCTCTGAATTATTTGGAATAAAAACCGTTCTTTTATATTTCTGAGTAGTACCAATTCCAGTTCGAGGATACAGTAGCTCCTTTACTTCGATGAATCTTTTTGTTGATTTCGCAAATTCTCTTAAAATGTCAATATCTGATTTGTCCATATCGTATCGGTTGCTTTAAATGCCACACTGCGTCCGAATAAAGGCAATTGTCTTTATTTCTGTTATAGCTTTTTTTAAATTTTACATCTGCCGTGTTAAAAATTTTACGAGCTTCATTCTTTCGGCAAATTCGCGGGCAATGATCTTGATCACCGTATAGGTTGGAATGGCCAGTATCATTCCTGCAATACCTGCCAGCTTCCCACCGACAATGATTACCAAAAACACCTCCACCGGATGCGCCCTCGTGCTCCGGGAATAGATCTGCGGCTGGAGAATGGTGTTGTCAATTACATTGGCAAAAGCGAATACGCCAATCACGGTAATGATCGTAACAGGCACCATGTCATAATTTCCAAGGCTTAACTCCGATAAAGTAGCAAGCACAATGCCCAGGCTTGCCCCGATGATGGGGCCTAAATAGGGTATCACATTCATCAGTCCCCCGAAAAAGCCGATAAGCACGGCATTGGGCACGCCAAATATAAGCAGGCCGGTTGATTCAATGGTCATCATGATTACTACTTCTATGAGAATGCCATGAAAATAGCGCGTAAGCAGGCTTTTAGAGTCGCTTAATATCCGGTCCATATTTTCGACATGTTCTTCGGGTGTGAGCGTAAGGATAAATCTTCTGCCGAGATTATCATCCATTAAAAAGTAAAATGTCAGGAACAATATGATAAAAGTTCCCATGAATACAGTACCTGTCGCGGTAACAATATTAGCAAAAAAGTTGGTAAACTCCGAAAAATTCAGGAAATCGGTAATTTGCGATTCAATATATTGGGCAAGTGTTTCGCCAGAACCAATCACATTGTATTGTACCAGGAATTCGTTCAACTGGTTCATGGGTTTTTGATAGTAAAACAAGAGTGCATCCACATCAATAGTCGCGATGACATTGCCCTGCTTCACTATCAATGGTACAATAATCAATATAAAAAGAATAATCCCCAGCACCATTGTCAATAAAGTGAACAACGCACTGATGGCCTTCGGTATTTTAAACCTGCCAATGCGTATGCGGTTCAGCCGCCTTGCCATAGGCAAACCAAGGAGTGATAAAAAAGTTGCAATTAAAATATAAGCGACTATATCAGAAAAATACCAGACCATAAAAGCCAGTATGGCTAAAGCAGCAATCGGTTTCAGGTATTGTAGAATATTATCTTTCATCTGGTTATTTCGGGGTACTTATATAGGTAAAAATATGAAATTCTTTTTTGAATCATCAGAAAGCGTAAAAAATACTGAATTTATAGGCGAAATTCTTTGAGATTTCATCGTAACCATAGGGGCCATACCTGTATAAGACTCCCACGCCAAGATCAAGCAATTGCAGGTCCAACAACTTTCTAATCACCAATCCCGATTCATAATATCCCATTTCAAGCGTATTGTAGTCAATATTGTGGTGGTTTTGTTTGTTGCTCACGGTACCAAAAGTAATATTTGTAATGATCATAAATTCAGGATGAAATTTTTTGAAATCAAGCAGCAAGTTACCAAAATTGTGGGTGAGGTATAAGGCCACGTATTTATCGGATAAAAATTCGCTGGTTCGCATGGTGCCAAAGCTGTTGGGCGCATAAATGGTTATGTTCCTGTATGATCCGTTTTCTATGTAAAGGTTGGATGCCGGTATTTCGCCCAGCACTATCCCTGCCATCAACCGGAAGTTAAAGTCACCGAGGTATTTAAACTGTTTGCTACCCTCCACTTTCAGGTCGACTCTATCATAATTATACGCACTATTAATAAGTCCGGAAATACCTCTGGTGTAACTCAGCCACACCACCGGGTATTTTGAACCGAAGGAAATCTGTCCCTTTGTGGTTTCCACCACTTTTTCCCGGAAAGCAAAGCGGAAGCCAATCTGCATATCGGTGAAATTGAAAGTGGTTTGGGGTTCACCGGAATTCAAGTCAGTTGCAGTAAAATAGTAGTTGCGATATGCTTGTTTTTCCTGAACACGCATACTCACATGCCATTTAAAATCACGCAGGGGTTTTAGCCTGAATGAATAGACCAGTTCCGCCCCACGGGTTGCGTTCATTCGTTTGGTGAAAAACTCATAAAAGTCATCCGGGTTCCATACCTGGTATTTCTGGTCGAAGAATTCGACGCCACCGCTGGCAATTACTTTATTATATGCGTCAAGCCTGATAACCGATTCGGACCGTTTGTGAACATTTAAGCTAAAATCAATGCCATATTTGGCACTCTTGTCACCAAATCCATAACCCCAAAAGCCACCAGTTTTAAACTTCTTTGAAACCTTGTCGTTTGTATGCAGGCCAATGCCCAGATAAAAACCCTCGTAGCTGTTGTACCTGATAAATTTATCCAGGTCGATATCGATAAATCCAATTGGTATTCTTCCCGAAAGAAGGGTTTGGGCAACAGATGCCATCCTGTCGAAATTTGCTTCGTTGCCAATGGAATCAATAAAACGATAAGTTTCCAACTCCCGTTCCGTCAGGCTGTCGATGCGGTATTCCTGCCAGAATTCACTTTTCTTTTTAGCGGCGTCTGATTCAATTTCCACTTCATGATAACCAAAATCCTTCTTTTTAAGATCCGGACCCAGCTTAATATCACGGATATAACTTCTGCCTTTGCCAACCAATGCATACGAATCGCCTTGTCCGGCACTGGCCGAGAAGTTCGTAAAAATGATATCAGTATTCAGTTGGGTAGGAAACCACTGGTCATCGATCAATTCGTAGGCTTGTTGAATTTTAATCACAATGCCGGTAGAGTCGTCTGGTGGTTGCGCCTTGACATTCTGTATGGCCCATTTGTTCGAATTGATATACAGGAATCCCTGCAACCCTTCAAACCGGGTTTTTTTCATAGGGCGGAATGAAATGGTAAAAATGCTGTCGCCTTTCTCATTGTAGGTTGTATCTTCAATTAAAAAGAAGTATTTGTTGGTGCTTCCCTTGCTGATAGGGTTGATGTATTTATTACCGGCAATCTGTATCAATTCATCATAAAAAGAGGTGGATTGAATTTGAGATATCATAAAGGCAATCAAAGGGTCCTTAAAGCCGGAAACTCTTGTGGCCAGCACGTTCTCCTGGTTCAGGCCGGGCGACATATATTTTCGTTCTGTCACCGTTTCCATCAGGAAAATATCTCTTTTGTCAAGGAATTCCCTTACTTCGCGCTGGTTGGTATCCAACAGTGATGTATCTTTCAACATTAGCGAATCCGCATCTACTGTTACTACCATTTTATCATAGGAAGTGTAAGTAAATGCCTTTAATTTCTCCGGGTTATTCTCATCCCTGTGATTCACCACATTTTCAATAATCCGATGGGCAGGATTGATGCCGGGAAAAACTTCTACTTCTTCCAGCTGGTAAAGCTTATGGCTAAGCAATATGCGCTGGGTTTTAGCTGCATAATCAATTTTGTATTGCTGGGATTCATAACCTACATAGGTTAGATTCAGGCAACATTCATTTTTATTAAGTCGTATCGTAAATTTGCCATCAATATCCGTTGTCGCACCGGTTTTGCTGTTTTCGGCTATAATATGCACAAAAGCCAGGGGTTCCCTGCTGTTTATATCGCGCACAATACCATTTACCGCCACCGGTTGTGCAAAGCCAAGTGTAACCACAAACAGCAAACAAAAAATAATAATGAATCGACCTGACATGAGAATGTTTTGTTACCTTTTCATTAATAGGCTGTATAAAGCATTATGTAATATCAAACCTATATTATTTCAATTTAGTATTTGATGTATGCCTGTTTTTGTCTCTCAACTCCTTTTTTTCCAGGTTCTTTCTAAGTGCTTCCGTCAGGTCAACACCCGTTTGATTGCAAAGGCAAATGAGCACAAAAAATACATCGGCAAATTCATCGGCCAGGTCTGCTTCAGCTTCTTTGTTTTTAAACGACTGTTCGCCATATTCTCGGGCAATAATCCGGGCTACTTCTCCAACTTCTTCAGTAAGAATGGCCATGTTGGTCAGTTCGTTGAAATAGCGCACACCTGTGCTGCCAATCCAATCATCAACTTTTTGCTGGGCTTCCTTAATTGTCATAAGCGTTAAATAATAATCTGTTCTTAATATAAGCCTTGCTAAAATAGTTAATTTTGCAGCTTATGACTGAATTAAAGGAATTCAAATTAGGCTTTGATTTCATCGCCAAAACTTCGGCAGGCCTTGAAGAGGTATTGCTGAAGGAGCTTATAGAAATTGGTGCAGATGATGCTTCGGTAATTAAAAGAGGTGTGTCATTCAGGGGTGATACATCTGTATTATTCAAGGCAAATTACCTGGCAAGAACGGCTATTAGGATAATAAAACCTATCGGTGTTTTCGAAGTAGGTGACGATAAGCAATTATACGAGAAAGTAAAAAAAATTAACTGGGAGGATGTTTTCAGCCTGGATCAAACCTTTAAGGTTAATGCCCATGTATATAATTCAGAGTTAGACCATTCACAGTTTGTAGCACTAAGAACCAAAGATGCCATAGTCGATCAGTTCAGGGATAAAACTGGCAAAAGGCCCTGGGTGGAAATAGACAATGCTGATATTTACATTGATGTGCATATCAACGATAATGTGTGCACCATTTCATTGGATAGTTCTGGCGAATCATTACACAAACGAGGCTACCGGATTGATGCAGACAAAGCCCCTATCAATGAAGTACTGGCAGCCGGAATGATAGCGTTAACAGGCTGGAATGGCGAAAAAGATTTTTATGACCCCATGTGTGGTTCAGGCACTATAGCAATTGAAGCAGCTATGAAAGCCATGAAAATTCCTGCTGGGTATTATCGCGATCGTTTCGCTTTTATGAACTGGGAGGGATTTGACGAAACCCTCTGGGAAAATATCAAAAGGGAAGCCAACGAAAAAATAATTGAATTGGAATGTGCCATTTATGCTTCCGATCGCTCAAAAAAGGCGGTCAATATTGCTAAAACGAATCTGAAAAATGCCGCACTTCATAAAGATATTGATCTGGACGTAAAATATTTTGATGCCATCGTACCTGAAAATAAGGAAGGTATTCTTGTTTTCAACCCGCCTTATGGTATGCGGCTTGAGGAAATAAACGAGATAAATGATTTATACTCTAGTATAGGCGATACACTGAAAAAGAATTTTTCAGGTTTTGAAGCATGGATCATCACAGCCAATATGGATGCTGCAAAACATATTGGCCTACGTACATCGGCCAGGATTGAATTGTATAACGGACCCCTCGAAAGCCGCCTTTTAAAATTTGAACTTTACCAGGGTACTAAAAAGGATAAATCGGGTGATGAACGCCGTCCGGAAGGTGAGTGGAAAAAAGACAGAAGTCGGAAGCCGGAAGATATAAACCGATCCAATAGTGAAGATAGAGCAGAGAGGAGAGATGAGGGTGAAAGACGTTCCTTCAAAAAACGGGAAGAAGGTGAATTTAAGCGCCCTTTTAAAGAAAAGAGGGAGGATGATTGGCAGAAAGAAAAAGGGGATAAGGGCAAAAAGTTTGGCAGAAGCGACGAAAGAAAACCTTACCGTAGATCGGAGAAACCTAAATGGAAAGATGCTGAAGAAAAGGGTGCATTCAGAAAGGAAGGCCGTGAATTTAAAAACCCCTTTAAAGAAAAAAGGGAAGACAACTGGAGAAAGGATAAAGGCGAAAGAAGTACAAAATTTGGCAAAGGTGATGAGCGCAAACCATTTGTAAAACCCGATAAGCCTAAATGGAAAGATAATGATGATAAAGGTGATGTTAGAAAGCGTGACGAAGACTTATTTAAAAAACCGCAACTAGGCAAACCTAAGAAAACCGAATATACGGGTGACGGAAAAAAAGGATCACGTAAAAAAAGGCCAAGACTCAAATAAAAAACCGGCTAATGGTAAACTCATTGCCGGTATTCAAATTATAATTTATACATGGTTATTTCATCTCTTCAGCAAAGAAATGATAGAAATCACTAATGGCTTCAATGCCAGCATAGAAATTATTCAAGGGATAATTTTCATTAGGAGAATGGATCGCATCTGATTCCAACCCAAATCCCATGAGCAGTGATTTGATACCGAGTTTTTCTTCAAATGTCGAAATAATCGGTATACTGCCGCCACTTCGAACCGGAACTGGCGTTTTTCCAAATAATTTTTTCAGGGATTTTTCTGCGGCTTTATATGCCGGCAGATCTATCGGGCAAACATAAGCTTGTCCGCCATGCAATGTTTCAACTTTTACTTTAACAGAATCAGGCGCGATGCTGACAAAATAATCTTCAAACATTTTACCGATCTTCTCATGGTTCTGGTTAGGCACTAATCGGGTGGAGATTTTAGCATATGCTTTTGATGGAAGTACTGTTTTGGCTCCTTCACCAGTATAGCCGCCCCAGATACCACATACATCAAATGATGGCCTGATGCCCGTTCTTTCAATGGTCGTGTAGCCTTTTTCTCCTGCTAATTCCTCAACGTCAAGAGCTTTTTTGTAGGCCTCTTTGCTAAATGGAGCCATGTTCAGTAATTCCCTTTCTTTGGTTGAAGCTTCCAGTACATCATCATAAAAACCTGGCATGGTTACCTTGTTATTCTCATCTGTCATATGTGCGATCATTTTTGCCAGCACATTGATCGGGTTGGCCACAGCACCGCCGAATAGTCCTGAGTGCAGATCACGATTAGGGCCGGTAACTTCTACCTGCCAATAAGCTAATCCTCTTAAACCTGTCGTAATTGCTGGTATGTCTTCCGCAATCATACCAGTGTCAGAAACCAGGATGATGTCGGCTTTCAGCATCTCTTTGTGTGCATCGCAAAAAGCACCGAGGTTTACTGAACCAATCTCTTCCTCACCTTCAATCATAAACTTGACGTTTGTGGGTAAGGCATCGTTTTTTACGAGTGCTTCAAAAGCTTTCACGTGCATAAAACCCTGGCCTTTGTCATCATCAGCGCCACGGGCATAAATCTTACCATCCCTTATTTCGGGCTCAAATGGTGGTGATTTCCAGAGGTCAAGCGGGTCGACGGGCATTACATCATAGTGCGCATATACCAGTACGGTTGGCAGTGAAGGGTCAATTATTTTTTCGGCATACACTACCGGGTTTCCTGCTGTAGGCATTACTTCTGCTTTGTCGCAACCTGCTGCCAGAAAATATTCTTTGTATTTTTCAGCCGCTTTTACCATATCGGGCTTATGTTCTGATATTGAGCTTATTGACGGAATTCTGATGAGTTCAAAAAGTTCCTCTAAATACCGTTCTTTATTTTCTTCGATGTACTGTTTTACTTTCTCCATGTATTTATTATTGTGTTAGAAATTTCGGGCTGTAAAGGTAAGAAGTAAAATAAAATGAACCTGTAAAGTGAAGGCTATATCTTTTAAATTAAGTTTTTTTAACGCTGACTCGCTGATTGGGTTTTAGCTTTTGACAGCTTGGCAAAGTTTTTTTCGACCCTCTAAGTGCAAGACCTCTTAGGAATTCTGGCGCAACATTTGCCTGTACCATTCGAATAAGGCAATTGAGAGCGCATGCGTGGTATTCAACGAACTAACTGGGCCGGGAATGGGAATGTAAAGTGGTTGTTCTGCTTTATCTAATAGTGTCTGCCTGATGCCGGTCACTTCATTTCCGATGATAAAAGCTACTTTCTCCGGAAAATGAAATTCAAAAATATTACCAGATTGCTTTGTAGTTTCCAATGGTATTAAAAGGTAATCACCGGGTATTTCATCTTCAAACTCATCCATCGAAATAACTTTCCAGCTTGTTTTATCAGCAGCACCTGAAGCTGTTTTGTTGATCTTATAATTTTTAAACTGTTGTGCAATATCGGATATGAAAAATGTTTTTTGAGCACCTATATTCCCCGCCAACCTCAATGTAGATCCCATATTTTCTGGTGTTCTTAGGTTGTCTGCGATGATAATGGGCCTTGAAACCGTATTGTACATCTTGTTTGTTTGTAATGCCTGAAACAATTCAAATGAATTATGCCGCTTTTCCATGTTGTGAAAATAAAAAAAAGTCGCCCGTTAAGAGCGACTTTTAATAAAATATCTATTCTATAAGGTATTACTCCACAATTACTTTTTGTGTGGCCGTACCTTTTGCAGTTTCAATATTCGCAAAATATACACCTGTAGGCAGGTTGCTTACGTCAACTTTTACGTTAGGTGCATTTACCACCTCGTTTACCACAATTTGTCCAATTGCATTTGTCAATGTAATATGGCTGATATTGCCGGTTGTATTGCTGATACGGAGCAAATCAGTAGCAGGGTTTGGATACACCATGATATACTCGCCGGTTGGGTTTTCATCAACGCCGACAATAACAACAAGTTGCACAAGAATGGTAACTAATTCGTTTACAGGGTCATTATTTCTTATCTTAAGTTTACCTGTGTAACCATCTTCGGTTAATTCCATAGCATCCAGCGAAATTTCCACTGTTACCATTTCATCCTGCATCAATGTGCCTTCGTCAGGTACAACGGATAACCATTGTGGTGCTAAATCACCTCTCAGGTAAGCGGCAATATTCCAGTTGTAATCTAGAGCAGGAGCAAGGTGTCCCCATCCAAGTGCGAGACCATGAGATAGCCAATCACCATTTGGATCAGCAGGTCCGGCATCACAGCCTGGTGTATACACACCACCTGGCTTATCGAACATATAACCTACCCAGATATTTTGTCCGTTAATAATTACCGGCTCGTCCAGTGTAATGGTATTCCAACTTGCAGCATCTGGATCAAAATCTTGCTCATAAAGCAATGCGCCGGGGCCTGGTGTAATAAATGGTCCCATACCATAAATCTGTGCTGTATGTGATAATGAAAGATCATTGATATACACATCCATTTGATATAATTCCATGCCGATGAAAGGCTGTACCATAGCAGCTGGGAATCTGGCAGCTACCCTCCAGATTTGATCGGCATCATTACCGATAGCGTCTGAGTTCACACCATCATCATATCTTAAAGTTTCATCCCTTTCGGCATTTGGTTGGCTAACAGGATTTGGATTGTGTTTCACTTTAAGCTCACGGCTTTTATTTGGATAATCTTTGTAGGTATAGTTTGTGCCTCCGCTTGATGATTTGCTATTCAGGTCGTAAGTGGGCACAATCTGAAAGTTTAGATCATCTTCACCAAGGTTGGTCATCTCTCTTTCCAGCATGGTCAGCTCACCTTCTTCGAGAATCTCTACAATAGGGCCATCATCTATGTCAATGATTGGTGAGACAGAACCTGAAACTAACTCAATAAATTCCACATCATCAAAATAATAATGCGGAGTTTCTGTTCCTGGAGCACCTGCAAACAAGTTCGCAGCGCCCAATTGCTGGGTTCCGGTTGTGCCACTGGCCTGGTAATGGAATGGCCATTCGTGGATCATTACATCGTTTATATATAGCTGAGCCAGGTCATTATCAAGGTCAACGATTGTTGAAATCGGAATCCATTCTTCAGCATTGAAATCAAAACCAAAATCTTCACCGCCTACGGTCAGGTATCCTGTTTCAGCAGCGCCAAAATATACTTCCATTGCCCATTCTGTTCCGGGTACTTCAAAGTGTTGTAAGTTGAAATAACCACCGAAACCGGCCATTATGTAATATTTGAAATCTAACTGATATTTTCCTGATGTTTTATTGCCCATTAGGAATAGCAGGTCAGTAATGCCTTCAACTTCAACAGAATTAGAAGGACTGGAAGATTGTTCATCAGACACAAATGCGTCTTCATCTGTACCTGGAGTATCTGACCAAGTTTGCCACCATTCAGCATCCTGGTTCAGAACGAAATACTCACCTGCAGTCATGTCATCAAAATCATCTTCGTACAATGTGGTTTGTGCGAATGATTGCATGGATAATGCAGCGGAAAACGCAATGATTAATGTTAATAAAGTAAATTTTTTCATGATTTTTTTAATTAGTTAAACGTATATTGAATAATAACTTTGA
>JAZBOW010000239.1:0-21448 GCA_036351335.1 Bacteroidales bacterium
ATATCAGTGTCACCTAAGAAGGATACTCGTTTACAATTTGATTTTTTTGCCGGTTTAGGTATCCAATACAGGGCAGAAGAAATTACCATATACAAAAAGAAGCAGGGCGAATGTTCCGTAGAAGGTCAGTATGATTTTAGAACTTATGATCCACCTGAAAAAGATATTTCATATGAGTGGTGGCCCACTATTCACGGTGGTTTACTTTTAAGCCTTCCTTTTTAAAACGCTTTTTACCAGTAAATAAACTAATAATCACCATTGGCGGAGGGCATTATTTGTATTTGTTAAAAACAAGTCGTTATCAAATACCCAATAAAATCATTCCTTAACTTTGAAGACTTCAAATTTAACGCCTTTCAAAATGAGAAAGATTTACTTCTTTAGTGCCCTATTGTTCGTTAGTATTTCAAGTCTGTTCATTTTTAATCAGTACAAAGATGACCCACGTGTGGCTTATGAAAAATTCATTCTGGAAAAAGCAGCTTTTCACGCAAATGTGGAGACCGAAAAAACAGCATTGAAATCGCCCGATAAACCCGAAATGGCCGCATTCCAGGAGTTTGTAAAAACGGTTGACCCACAATTGGGTTATGTACCCAAAGAGCGGCTCTGGAGTTCGTATCAAACAACACTGCAAACAGCAGCAAAAGCGAAAAACCTGCGTGATGGCCCAACCATTGAATGGGAGGGCACTGAAGCCAATATGGGTGGAAGAACCCGTGCACTAATGTTCGACCCGAATGATGAAGATGTAAAGAAAGTTTGGGGTGGCGGTGTAACAGGTGGTTTATGGTATAATGAAGACATCAATAATACCAATTTGAACTGGGTGCCTGTGGGTGATTTCTGGAGCAACCTGGCCATAAGTTGTATCACTTACGATCCCAATAACACCCAAACTTTTTACGTGGGTACCGGCGAAGCACAAACAGCACGGATCATCTACCGGGAGTCGTCAGGTTTGGGCGCCGGTATTTTTCGTTCGACCGATGCCGGTGAAACCTGGGCGCAAATGCCTTCCACGTTGGGGTTTATGTACATCACCGATTTGGCTGTGAAAGACGAAAATGGTACAAGTGTCATATATGCCTGTGTGGCTTCCGGCACTTATATGGGCGAAGACCATGAAAGCGATCCGGATGGTTTGTACCGCTCAGACGATGGAGGCGAAACCTGGCAGCAGGTATTGCCGGAAATTAATGGTCATCCGGGGGAGGTTTATGCGCCCGCCGATATTGATATTGCTGCTAATGGCAGAATCTTCATAGGTACGATGGAAAACCTGGAACTGAATGGTGGTGCCACCGTCTTGTATTCCGACACAGGACTTGAAGGAAGCTGGGAAATTTATGACCATTACAATACAGTCATTTCCAATGATGGTTATATTCATGTACCTGCCCGCACCAACGTAGCCATCGCACCTTCTGATCCTGATATCGTGTATGCACAATTCGCCGGTGGATATTGGGTAAATTCTGGTTATTATAATTACAAAGGCAGGTATATTGTAAAATCGGTGGATGGTGGCGAAACCTGGCAGCAAAAGAATCTGCCAGATGAAGACTGGGCCGAACGTGCCTGGCATAATTTTATCTTAAGAGTAGATCCTTCCAATCCGAATGCCATCATGTCTGGCGGACAGGATCTATGGAAGTCATCCAATTCAGGAAATTCGTGGAATCATATATCCGACTGGTATGCCATGTACACAGGTGGTGGTGATGATTATGTACATGCCGACCAGCACAACATCATCTACCAGCCTGGTTCATTTGAGACTGCGGTTTTTGGTTCGGATGGGGGTATTTTCCTGACAAACACCGCGAATTATTCATACCCGGTTTTTATTGAAAGAAACCAGGGGTACAATACACTCCAATACTATTCAGGTGCCATTCATCCGGTAGCCGGCACGGATCATTACATTGGCGGACTGCAGGATAACGGAACGACTTTGTATACGGGTTCACCCCTTAGTATAAATGATATGATTGATGGAGGTGATGGTGCTTATTGCTTTTATGACGAGAATGAACCAGGGATTTATATTACTTCTGTTTATTATAATGCCTATACCGCCTGGGTGAACGATAACGAGGTCAATTATTTTGGAGATGGAGGTACATTTGTTAGCCCTGCCGATTATAACTCAAGCGACAATATATTATTTGCCAATGGGGTGTCGTTTACCGGCAGCAATGCCAACAGGATTAACAGAAATACAGGAATTCCATATAACATAACAGAACAGATGGTTCACGTGGGAACAAATTCCTCGGTGCCATTTTCATATGTTGGTTATTCTGAACATTCACCCGTCGGAACTTCAACGCTTTTTTTAGGAACACAATCGGGTAAATTATATAAAATTGAAAACGCACAATCATCTCCACAGGCAATAGAATTAACGGGTTCAGCATTTCCAACGGGCAGCATTTCATCTGTGGCTGTGGGAAGTTCAGAAGATATATTGCTCGTCACATTCTCAAACTATGGCGTGTCGTCTGTTTGGTATACGGATGATGGTGGTGCCACATGGGCTGAAAAAGAAGCCAACCTGCCTGATATGCCCATCCGCTGGGCTATATTTCATCCCGACAATGACGGACAGGTGATGCTGGCCACCGAAACCGGTGTTTGGGTAACCAATATGATGCTGGAAGATGAAACCACATGGTATCCCGCGAACAATGGTATGGCCAATGTAAGAGTGGATATGCTGAAACTAAGAAAAAGTGATTATACGGTGCTTGCCGCCACGCATGGCCGGGGATTGTTTACGGCAACTTATGACGTTGATATGTTTTATGTAGGTCAGCAGGAGTTGGAAGTTGATAGTGATGGTTTCAATATATATCCGAATCCGGCGAAAAGTAATGTTACAATCCATTTAAACCCAAATGAAGCTCAGGATGTATCTGTTACCCTGATGGATGTGAATGGCAGCAGCATTTATCGGGATATATTCACTGTTCAAAAAGGAGTAAATAAACAACAATTGGATGTCAGTTCCCTTGGTAAGGGTGTTTATTTTGTCGCAATTAGGTATAATGGCGATACAAAAACACAAAAATTGGTCATCAATTAAAATTGCAACACGTATCTTTGTCCGAATTTAAAAAACAGATATGCTGTATCCGTTTGCATTGAAGCCCATATTTAAAGACAAGGTTTGGGGTGGCCGGAAGATCAGAACCAGCTTAGGGATGGATTTCGGTACATTGCCAAATTGCGGCGAAGTGTGGCTTGTTTCGGGTTATAAAGATGACCAGAGTATAGTTGAAAATGGTTTTCTCGAAGGAAATGAACTAAATGAGCTGGTGGAAGTGTATATGGGAGAATTGGTGGGTGAAAAAGTATTTTCCAGGTATGGAAATGAGTTTCCCATACTCATAAAAATCATCGATTCCAACGATTGGCTTTCCATACAAGTACACCCTGATGACGAATTGGCACGAAAAAGAAAACTGGATCATGGTAAATCCGAAATGTGGTATGTGTTGGATGCTGATCCTGAAGCGGAACTGATTTCAGGGTTTAATATGGACGTGGAAGTTGAAACTTATAAGGAACACATTGAAGGCAATACAATTAAGGATTTGCTAAATATAGTACATGTGGATAAAGGTGATGTATTTTATATCCCGGCAGGCAGGGTGCATGCACTCGGACCTGGTTGTTTACTGGCAGAAATACAACAAACTTCCGACACTACATACCGCATATACGACTGGAACAGAATGGATGCTGCAGGCATGACGCGTAAGTTGCATACTGAAGAAGCACAGGCCGCCATCGATTTCAAAAAAACCGAGGACTGTAAGACAGCCTACACAAGTGAGCCGAATAAAACAACTTCGTTGGTTACATCTCCTTATTTTATTACAAGGCTAATTAACGCAGAAAAGCCAGTACTGAAAAATATCAGCGAGCTGGATTCATTTGTCATTTATATGGTTGTAGAAGGCAATTGTACATTGAAATATGAAGAAGGAGAGATTGGCATGAAATTAGGTGAAACAGTGCTGGTTCCGGCATCAATGGGAAATATCGTTCTTGAACCAAATGGAGAATCAAAATTACTGGAGATATTTATTGATGCAGCAAGGATATAGAATGAATGCAACTAAGTTTCAACAAATGTTGTCATTCAGGTAACAAAAACAGATCACAATAAAACACTTAATATGAAAAAACTCATCATTTTTACCCTGGTTCTTTTTTTAGGAACTGCCTTATATTCGCAGGAAGAAAATCAAAACAATGACCTGCCTTCTGTAAACATAAAAACCCTGGATGGCCAAACATTCAATACCCTGGATATATCTAATGACGGAAAACCCATATTGATAAGTTTTTGGGCTTTGTGGTGCAAACCCTGCAAAAAGGAAATGGATGCATACAACGAAAATTACGACGATTGGCAGGAAGAAACAGGTGTGAAAATTTATGCCATATCCATTGACGATGCGCGCTCAACCGCTAAAGTACTTCCTTTTGTAAGCGGAAAAGCCTGGGAAATGGAAGTATTGCTCGATCCGAACGGTGATTTTAAAAGAGCCATGAATGTGAATATGATACCTCACACTTTTTTACTTGATGGTAATGGAAAAATTGTATATCAGCATACTTCTTATTACGAAGGATTAGAAGAAGAAATATACGAGATGGTGCAGAAAGTAGCTGCCGGGGAGGAAGTTTCAAGCCACTAATCGTATTTCGTAAGACGTAAACCAATAACATTATGAAAAGAGTTGTATTACTCATAGTTCCCATTTTATTTGTTGGCTTTTCAGCCAATGCACAATTTTCCGAAGTTATACAAAACTCGCAAGTGCACGGCAGTTTTGAATTTGATGGCGCCTATTATATGCCTGATGAAGCTATCGGTATATACGATACAGTCATTAATGGAAATAACTTTGGATTCAATGCTTTCGGAAATATAACATATTCGTTAGGTAACTTCTCAGCAGGCGTACGTTACGAGGCATATTTGCCTCCCCTTGCAGGCTTCGACTCGCGACTTGAAGGACAGGGGTTTCCGAACATATGGGCCATGTATGCTACCGAGAAATTCACTTTCACGGTGGGTAACTTTTATGAGCAATTCGGAAATGGTTTAACTTTGAGAACTTATGAAGAATGGTCGCTGGGCTATGATAACTCACTTAATGGTGCACGTGTAACTTTTGAACCTGTAAAAGGTTTGTTGTTGAAAGGTGTGTATGGCATGCAACGCTTTTTCTGGACACCCTATACAAAAAACAGCCGTGGCAATGTAAAAGGATTTGATGCCGAACTCGATTTCAACCAGGTATTTAATTCCATGAGCAGTTCAAAACTCAGGCTTGTGCTAGGAGGTAGTTTTGTTAGTAAATACCAGGCTGATCAGGATCCTTTGTATAACCTCCCGAGAAACGTAGGGAATATGGCGGGCCGCCTGACAATAGGATATGGCAAGTTCAACATTTCAACAGAGTATGCTTACAAAATTAATGATCCTTCTGCCATCAATAATTTTATTTATAAACAAGGAGAAGGATTTATGTTGAGCGCCACCTATTCGACAAAAGGTTTTGGTTTGTATGCCATGTTCAAGCGTTATGATAATATGAGCTATAAATCGAACCGGGCGGTTACAGCCAACGGACTTGATATTAATTTTTTGCCACCCAATACGGAGACGCATACCTATATGCTTACTTCCATGTATCCTTACAATACACAACCGAATGGGGAAATTGGATTCCAATTACAGTTAAATTATAAAGTGCCTAAAAAATCGAAATTAGGGGGGAAATATGGTATGGGTATCGCTGTGAACTATTCACAAGTAAATGATATTGTGAGAAATGCCGTTGCTGTACCTGGAACGGATACGACAGCAGTAGGTGCAGCTGGAACTGATGGTTGGACCTCCCCGTTCTTTAAATTTGGTGACCGTATTTTCTGGCAGGATTTTAATATCGCCATCGATAAAAAATTCTCTAAGAAGTTCAAAGGTATCTTTACGTACATGTACCAAACTTACGATATTGCCACGCTCGAAGGGCATACAGGTGAACCCTCGGTTCATTCTCATATAGGCGTGGTCGAAATGACTTATAAATTTACCTCAAAGCATGCGCTAAGAGGTGAATTTCAGGGTTTATGGTCGCAACAGGATAAAGGAGACTGGGTCGCTGCATTGTTGGAGTACACCATTTCACCCAACTGGTTTTTTTCAATTTCCAACCAGTATAACTATGGTAATCCCGATAAAGACAAAAGGTTGAATTATTATACAGGATCCTTTGGCTATACACACAAAACAAGCCGAATTTCAGTTACATATGGCAGACAGCGGGAAGGTATTGTCTGTGTAGGTGGTGTATGCCGAGCCGTGCCTGCATCAAGTGGATTTTATGTGACGATCAGTAGTAATTTTTAATTAGCAGCATCATGAAAATATCCAAAATACTATCAATATTGGCCATTGTGAGCCTGTTTTTCTGCGGATGTGAAAAAATAGATCCACCCTATAAGCAAGAAGGTGGTGGTGGAAATGGCGGTGAAGCTGTTAAAAAAGTATTGCTTGAAGATTATACCGGACATGACTGTGTCAACTGCCCGACCGCTGCAGTTGTTGCTGAAGACTTAAAAGATGTGTATGATGAACAACTTGTTGTGATAGCTGTGCATGCCGGTTTTTTTGCAAGACCAAAGCCTGAATTACCGGAAGATTTCAGAACGGAAGCCGGCGAAGTCTGGGATCAGTTCTTTATAGGTACAGCTGGAAATCCAAATGGTTTGGTTAACAGGGTTGAGAAAGCTCCGGGAAATTACGTGTTTAATTATGGCGAGTGGAGCACAGCTGTTAGTTTAGAATTGGAAAAATCAGCCGAAGCAAAAATTACCATCGAAAATAATTTTGAACAGAATAAACTAACATCAACGGTCACTTCCGAGTTTTTAACCGTGTTGGATGGCACCTATAACCTTATGTATTGCATCACCCAGGATAGCCTTACTGGTCCGCAAAAAAATAACGATGCAAATGTGGGTGAAACGCCATTGATTGAAGAATACGAGTTTATGCATGTACTTCGATATACAGATGAAATTTGGGGTGAGAACCTGACAGAAAATGTGGAAGTTGGCAAAGAATATACCTCTTCATTTTCAGTTGATTTTGAAGCAGACTGGGTGCCAGAAAACTGTCATGTGGTGGCATTCATTTGCAATGCAGAAACTAAAACAATTATCCAGGTAGAAGAGGTCAAAGTAATCGATTAGACCCATAATTTTTCCTTTCTAACTTTTAAGATCCCTAATTCCCTTCTGGAGGGGGCAGGGGAGGCAACTAAAGCATAATGCTATTCGGAATTTGCTCCAAAGGAGTACCTTTGGTACAATCCAAACTTAAGGTGATCTATGATTCGGTCATCATTTTTCTGATCTCCCCAAATTCCTGCAACCAACGATACATACCATTGTGTATTCCTCCTGAATAACAGGCCACATGTGTCCATTGCGGATTCAGTAAATTATATCGGTGCCCATAGCCGGCAATGCCGCTGTCGATAAGCAGTAATATAACGATTTCGCGGGGAGAAGCTTTTGGAAACCGGCCGGCAATGTTTTCATTCCCTGTTTTCATATTGGGCGCATACTTTACAATGCGTTCCGTGGGTGTCGAATGATCACTTCCGTAATGTCCCAGTTTCCAATCATGCCTGTCCTGGTCTTTTCCGTGCTTTTTAGCAGCTTTATAAATGCCTTCATCGGGTTGTAAAATCGGTAGGGGTTGTAAATTTTCCAGGTCATGGATGAGGCTTTTGATGGCAGCAACCTCTTCTTCATACCGATAGTAAGCCTGGGTATCAATCTTATGCAACGATATCTTCCCGTTTTGTTGTTTATAAGTAGTTTCAATGGAATACCGTACTTCTCCCGGGCCATAAATTTCCAATTCTGCTTCTGCTTTTTTCAGGTAGGGTTTTATCAGGTTTAAATAAGTCTGCGGCTGGCTGCGCACCAGGTTGATCTCATAGATCATCAGTTTTTCATCTTCCGATAAGTAATGACAATGGGCTGCCGTATTCAAATTTCTGGTGATCTGGCTGAAAGCACCTATACTGAAGAGCAAAATGATAATTACGGAAAATATTTTTCTATTGATCAACATGAGTTATTCGTTTCAGGAAAAACGAAACTTGGCCTACAATATTTTACTTTTAAAAAATTCCCGGTTGAAGGGGAAACTTTAAGAATGGAATTATTATTTCTTCTTATTCCATCTGCGTTTCACGAAAGGCTTTCTTTTCCTGGGTTTGTATTCAGGTGATTCGCCCAACTCTTTAGGCACTTGCGATTTATGCAAAGTTTCACCCAGCAGTTCTTCAATTTCAAGGAATTTGCCTTGCGAATCCTCATCAATCAGGGTGATGGCAACCCCGTCGGCTTCGGCACGGGCTGTACGTCCGATGCGGTGGATATAATCTTCCCCGTCATTGGGCACATCAAAATTAATGACCAGGTCGATGTCTTCAATATCAATGCCACGCGACAAAATATCAGTAGCTACCAATACATTGATCCGCCTGGCCTTGAAACTCCGCAACGCGTTTTCCCTTTCTTCCTGTTTGAGGTCGGAATGGATGTCGGCTACGTTGATGCCCTTTTTCTTCAAGGTGCTGCTCAGTTGTTTGGTACTTAATTTTGTGGAGCAGAAAATAAGCACGCTTCTGAGTTTTTTGGTTTGCAGCAGGTAGGAAACCAAAGGAATTTTTTGTTTTGAATACACCACGTAGGCAATCTGGAGGATTTTTTCGGCCGGTTTCGACATCGCAATACTGATCTCTTTTGGGTTTGAAAGTACGGTTTTGGCCAGCGTCCTGATCTTTTGTGGCATGGTAGCCGAAAACATAAGGGTTTGTCGTTTTTTAGGCAGGTAAGAAATGAGTTTCATGATGTCATCATAAAAACCCATGTCCAGCATGCGGTCGGCTTCATCAAGGATGAGGTATTTCAATTCGGATACTTTCACATAGCCCATGTTGAAATGGGAGATCAGCCTGCCAGGTGTGCCAATAATGACGTCGGCACCATCCGATAATGCTTTTTTCTCCTGGGCATATGAAGTACCGTCCGTACCTCCGTAAACAGCTATGGAACTCACAGGTGTAAAATATGAAAACCCTTCCATTTGCTGGTCTATCTGCACGGCAAGCTCACGTGTGGGGACAATAATAAGTGCTTTTACCTGGTGGTGGTCCTGGTCTCCGGTAATTATTTTATTGATGATGGGTAACAGGAACGCGGCCGTTTTGCCTGTGCCGGTTTGTGCTGAGGCGATGACGTCTTCGCCCTGCATAATTAAAGGAATCACTTGTTCCTGAACTGGTGTGGCTTTTTCAAAGCCAATAGCGTCAATACCTTCCTCAAGTTTCTCGTCGAATGAAAATGCTTTAAAATCCAATGTTTCGTTTTTTGAAAAATCAGTCGAAATTACAAAATAAGCAGCACAAATATATTTTGGTTGGAATAATTACATGTATTGTGTTATTACCAACCCATTAATCTTCCCATTTACCTGCTTGTTTCCCGGTCAAGGTGTCAATTTCTATAATCAATAAAACCATTTCGTCAAGACTTTTATCGGCATATGAATTTTTCACAGGCCCTCCGTATTTCGACATGATGATATCCAGTCCTTCTATTTTCTGTGATTTTTCGTTAGCTATTAAAATGTCACCGTATCCAATAATCGATCTGTATTTTGTGGTCCAGTTGCAGGCTTTTTTACTTGTTAAAATCTCATGATCAAGTTCCATTTCAAAACAAACACGTTTATTCCTTCTGATAAAATCAATTTTGTTTCCTTCGGGTGCTGAGTGGATGAACAGTTTATTGTTTTTATAACCAAAATTGACAGGAACAATATGTGCCTCGTCATCTATTGAAAAGCCTATCCGGCAAATAGAAGATTCGTTCAGTATTTTTTCAATAATTTGAGTATCCGTAATTAGTTTGTCGAATCGTCGCATAGTATAAAATTAAACCAGCCGGGTCGAATTTTGTCCCAGCTGGTTGAAAGAGGTTTATTAAAATTTCGGTGTTCTTCCTGGTGTATAAGGTGCATTCAACTTATCCAATTCATCGTCCAGCTTGTCCAGTTTGCTGCTTAATTCAGTAAGCTGACCAATGACCGGTGGCATGGCTTCTATCAAAATTTCATAATTCATTTTTTGGGTAGCCGTTGGCGCTGAAGTGGATTGCCATGAAGCCCATAAGATCGCACCCAATCTGTTCGAAAGTGGCATTTGCTCAGGTGGTACTTCTTCCCAACTTGCTTTTGCAGGTGTGCCATCAAACAAGAATGTGATGTCATCCAGCTCTTTTTTGATTTCAGCCGCTTCATTTTTCATTGCCATGGTAGCACCATGAGATTGCTGCAATGCCTGTCTGATATAAGCGGTCTTTGTTTCAAGTTCCTTTTGATATTTCTCAATATCATTCATTACCCGCCATAAGTCGGCCACGTCGCTGTAAAAGGCCACGAATGCTTCCTTATTTTCAGCAGGCAAAGTCCTGTTCTCTAATACCTTTGCTTCAAATGTAACAGGTCCGGCCAATTTTGTTTCCACACCATCATGTACCATACTCATTTCAACGGTATACCTGCCTGGCAATGCCAGCATACCACTTCCGCCATCCTTCATGGGGTCAAATTTTTCATCTTTCATTTCGATATAGGATGGATTTTTATACCTCAAATCCCAGTTGGTGCGCTGGATGCCTTTGGATGCTTTTTTATAAAGCTGACGAGCGATATTTCCGTTTTTGTTTTTAATGGAAAATACCAGATAAGGGGCAATTTCTTTCTCTTCTGCATCCAGTTGTTCTTTGGTGGGCTGGGGGATAGGCTGTCCTTCTTTAAACAGTTCTTTCTCCTTTTCCAATCGTTCCGACTTCATGCTTTTCGGTACATCTTTCAGATAATAGGTAAAGGTGGCCCCAAATTCAGGATTTTCTGCTTCATAAATAGCTGATCCTGTTCCATACCTGCTGCCTTGTTGAATATACATCAATGCATCCTTAACGGGGAACAAAATCGCTTCCTGGTTTTCTAGTTTCTCCGTTGAGACCTCACGCAGTGGCGTATAATCATCTAAAATGTAAAAGCCCCTTCCAAAAGTGGCAATCACCAGGTCGTTTTCCCTTTCCTGGATGGCAATGTCCTTGACTGCAATATCAGGCAATCCTGAAGCTAATTTAACCCACTGTCCACCTCCATCGGTTGTAAAATAAAAACTGAATTCTGTACCCACAAATAGTAAATCTTCATTAACCGGATCCTGGTTGATGGTATGTACAGTTTCGTCCTCTGGTAAGTCGGAAACGATAGAAACCCACGTTTTTCCTTTGTCGGAACTTTTTAACAGGTAGGGTTTAAAATCGTCACTTTTAATATTATTGAAAGATGCAAAGACCACGTTTTCATCGAATCGTGAAGGTAAAATATCGCTTATATAGGTATATTCAGGAACACTTGGAAAGGTGGTTGTTTTCGTCCATGTATTGCCATCGTCATCCGTTACCTGGATCACACCATCATCTGTGCCGATATATATTAGTCCTTCTTTAATGGTGGATTCGGCAAGCGAAACAATGGTACCCCACTGTGAGGAGGATACATCTTTGGCTACGGCATCGGCAGGCCAGTATTTTCCCATTACCTTAAATTGGTTGCGATCTTCATTCCGGGTCAGGTCATCACTAATCACTTCCCAGGTATTACCGCGGTCGTCAGATTTGAAAACTTTGTTGGCAGCCATGTATATCCGTGTACCTGAATGTGGGCTTAAAATAAAAGGGGCATCCCAATTCCAACGGTACGTTAATTCATCTTTTCGTGGTTCGGGCTTGACCTTCATTTTCTCACCAGATTTTTTATCATAACGATAAATATTTCCATATTGATAGGCCGAATACACAATGTCAGGGTTGTCAGGTTCGATAGCTTGCCAGAAACCATCACCACCGAGCGTTACCACCCATTCATCACTGGTTACTCCACCAGATTTAAGATTGCGAGACGGGCCACCCATACTATTATTGTCCTGGGTGCCACCGTAAACCCAGTAGAAAGGTTCGGTGTTATCCACATTAACACGGTAATACTGCGTTACCGGTAAATTGGTTTTAAAAAGGAATGATGATCCGCCATCAAAAGTTTCATAAATGCCACCATCTCCGCCAATCATAAAATGGTCGGTATTTTTTGGGTCGATCCACATAGCGTGGTCATCCACATGGCGTTTGTTGTTGCTTACATTGTTCCATGTGTTGCCGCCATCTGTAGTATATTTGGTGTAGGTGCCAATGGAATACACTTTGTCGGCATTTTTGGGGTCGCAGATTAGTTCGCTGTAATACTGTCCGCTGGTATTGTAATCATTCATTTTATCAAATGAAGCGCCACGATTGGTAGAACGATAAAAACCGCCTTTATCGTTGGAAGCTTCAAACATTACATACACGATATTGGGATTCACAGGCGAAACGACAATGGCCATACCCCCCTTATCTACTCCTGGAATACCATTGGTAAGTTTATCCCATGTTTTTCCGGCATCTTTCGACTTATAAAATGCTGATTCAGGGCCACCGCCAATTTTTGAAAACTGCCTTCTGCGGCGTTGTTCTGCTCCCGCATAGATCACATCTGGATTCCCGGGTTCAAAACAAATATTGGCAACACCCGTGTGTTCACTTATTTCGAGTACCTTTTCCCAGGTTTCACCTCCATCGATGGTTTTATATAAACCGCGCTCACCGCCTGGGCCCCATGCCGAACCTTCAGCAGCTACGTATACTATATCAGAATTTCGTGGATCGATTAAAATGCCTCCTATTTGCCGGGATTCTTCCAGTCCCATATTTTTCCATTTTTTGCCCCCATCGATAGTTTTATATACGCCGTTTCCATATCCGAGGGCACGCTGGTGGTTATTTTCGCCGGTGCCTGCCCATACCACGTTCCGGTTGTTGGGATCCATGGCGAGTGCGCCGATGGCATATGTACCATAATTGTCAAAAATGGGCGTATAAGTAGTGCCGTTGTTGGTGGTTTTCCAGATATGGCCGGAAGCAATACCTACATAATACGTACTTGGATTATCAGGGTCAACGGCAAAATCAGAAATTCTTCCTGACGCAAATGCAGGGCCGATGCTTCGCCATTTTAAACCACTGAAAGTACCCGACTTTAGGCTATCAGCTTCAGGTTCGTCTTTTTTCTTTTTGGCTTCTGCCTGGGTAAATAATAAAATCATGGCCAGCGCAAGAATCGCCCTGACGGTCAGCAATTTTTTCATTCTAAATTATATTAAGGTTTATAAAAGAGGGCTAAAATTAATAAAATAAAGCGAATGAGGATGTTTACATCTGATTGATCTCATCATAACGAAAACAATAAATGAGATGATCGTTCACCATACCTGCTCCTTGCATAAATGCATAACAAATGGTGGTGCCAACGAATTTGAACCCTCTTTTTTTGAGGTCTTTACTCATGGCATCTGATTTGAAGGTGCTGGTAGGAATATGACTATGATTATTCCATTGATTGATGATGGGCTTGCCACCGGTAAACTGCCAGATGTACTTGTCAAAACTGCCAAATTCTTTTTGAATTTCCAGAAAATGCTGTGCATTGGTAATGGTCGATCGTATTTTTAGCTGATTGCGGATGATGCCTTTATTCCGCAATAATTCTTCAATTTTCTTTTCATCATAAAGGGCTATTGTAGCTGGTTCGAAATTATCGAATGCTTTACGGAAATTTTCTCGTTTATTCAGAATGGTTGACCAGCTTAAACCGGCCTGGAAGCTATCCAAGACTATAAATTCAAATAGTTTCCTGTCGTCGTGTACCGGTACACCCCATTCTTCATCGTGATACTTTATATCATTGGCTTTTCCGGCAGGCCAGGGGCATCTCAACTTATCATTCATACGGTAGCGTTATGTTTCCAATATTTTTTTTACCGACATATTGTGCGCTTTGATAATGCCTTTCTCAGTAATGATACCTTCAATATATTTGGCAGGTGTTATATCAAAAGCGGGGTTCAGTGCTTTTGATTCTGGCGAACTCACCCGCACCCTGATCTGGTTACCATTATTGTCGATGCCGGTTTGGTAAAGCACTTCATCCGGATCGCGTTCTTCAATGGGAATATCCCGCCCTGTTTTACAATCAATGTCAAAGGTGGAAGTAGGAGCGGCAACATAAAATGGAACGCCATATTCACGGGCTATAATAGCTTTCTCCAGTGTGCCTATTTTATTGGCTACATCGCCATTCGCTGCAATCCTGTCGGCCCCCACTATAACGAAATCAATTTTCTTCTTCGCCATCAATGTGGCAGCCGCATTATCCGGGATGATGATATGGGGAATATCGTCATTATGCAATTCCCAGGCGGTCAGTTTTGCACCCTGGTTACGGGGACGGGTTTCATCAACATATACAAATACATCTTTTCCTTGCCGTTTGGCTAAATAAATAGGCGCGAGGGCAGTACCATAGTCTACAAAAGCCAGCCAGCCCGCATTGCAATGCGTGAGAATGTTCACACTACGGCCAAATAATTCGGCACCTAGTTCGCCAATCTTTTTAGAGTTTTGCGAATCTTCCAATGCAATTTTTTGGGCTTCAATCATCGCGTTTTCCGGGGATACCAATCCTGCTTTATACACCCTGTCGACAGCGTAAAACAAATTTTTAGCGGTTGGTCGTGTATGTTCAATATCCTGGCGGGCTTCTCGAATGGTAAGTGCTTTTATTTTTGTGGTCGACAATAAAAAGGCTTGTGCCATGGCATAACCAGCTGCTGCACCAATAGCACCGGCACCGCGCACAACCATGTCGGTGATGGCCATGCAAGTATCCCAATAGGTAGGACATTCATGAATTTCGAATTTGAACGGCAGCATGTTCTGCTGAATCATGAAAACGGTAGTGCCTTCCATCCATACAGTTTGATATGATTTATCGCCGACGATCATGTTATTTTCCTGGTTTAAGTTGTGCAAGCGCATTCCAGATCATAAACCCGGTGCCAATTTCAAGACTTTTTTCATCTATATTAAAAGTAGATGTATGCAGGTTTGAGTCGATGCCTTTTGTGCGATTGGCAACCCCCAACCGGTAAAAACATCCTGGAATGTGTTGTGTATATCTGGCGAAATCTTCAACTGTTGTGCGGATTTCAAGTTCTTTCACATTTTCCTCTCCCAGAAATTCAATAGCAGCATTCTTTGCTGTTTCAGTTACTCTGGCATCATTCACCAGAAATGGATAACCTTTGTCAATGACAACTTCGCAAATTGTGTTAAAAGTAGCTGCTGTTTGTTGTGCTGTCTGAATGATGAGTTCATGGGCTTTTTTCCGCCATTCCTCGTCAAACGTTCTGAAAGTACCGTTAATCGTCACTTCTGACGGAATCAGGTTGCAGGCACCATCTCCGATAAGCCTTCCAAAAGCAAGTACCGTAGGAATTTTATCAGATTTATTTTCAGCAATCAATTTGTCCAGGTTTACCAAAATCTGTGCTGCAGACAGAATTGTATTGTCATATGTGTCTGGTATGGCTGCATGTCCGCCTTTACCTTTTATTATCAGGTTCACTTCGTCGGAAGAAGCCATATACAAACCGCTTTTAAATCCGAGTTGCCCTACTTCCAGATTGGGAAAAACATGTTGCGCACAAATAGCTTCCGGAGCAGGATTTTCAAGTACGCCCTCTTTGATCATACGATATGCGCCACCGGGAACAAGTTCTTCAGCAGGCTGGAAAATAAATTTGATGCTGCCTTCAAAATCTTTCCGGAGTTCATTCAATATTTTTACAGCGCCCAGCAGGCAGCTCATGTGCACATCGTGTCCGCATGCATGCATCACACCAGTGTTCAATGATTTGTAGGGCACGTCATTTTCTTCCAAAATTGGCAAGGCATCCATGTCGGCACGTAAAGCAATTACTCTCTTTCCGGGATTTTTTCCTTCAATAAGTCCGGTGATACCGTGGCCACCAATTCCGGTCTGATGTGCGATATTCCACTCATTCAGTAAATTGGAAATAAAATGGGCAGTTTCATTTTCATGCTCACTAAGTTCAGGATTAGCATGGAAATACTGCCTTATACCGGTTAGAAAACCTGCTTCCTTACTTACCCTTTCTTTAATAAATGCTATGCTTATCAATTCGCTTTATCTAGTATGTAACAAATGTACAATTATTCAACAAAAAAATCATTTCAATTGATCAATGTGTTGATTATCTTTTTTAATCAATATTTTTGCAGCATGGAAAATATGAGATTAGACCGGGTTTCGAAATTGTTGCAAAAAGATTTGGGAGAAATTCTGCAATATGACCTGAAGCATGTGACAAAAAAATCGATGGTGACGGTAACCAAGGTGCAGGTAAGCCCTGATTTATCATTAGCCAAAGTGTATCTGAGTTTGTTTGCCACTTCTGACAAAAAAACATTGTTGAAAGATATTAAACGTCATTCGAAAGAGATTAGGGGAAAACTGGGTTTTCGCATTAAAAATCAAATGCGTGTTGTGCCTGATTTACAATTCTATGAAGATGACTCGCTGGACTATATTGAAAATATTGATCAATTGCTCAAAGATTAAAATTGCTGGCAAATTCTTTCAAAACAGATTATCCTGAAATACAAACACTTTATCTTTATGCAATACGACCCAATTAAAAGAAAACTTGGCAAGGTGTTCAACGCGACACCGGCACTTCGGAAACTATTTTACAGATTGTTGGACATCCTGTTGCTCAGATCGTGGCATATTCGTAAAGCACTCAGGCAATGGGTAAATGAATACAAAGGTTCGAAGAAAGTGCTGGATGCAGGCTCGGGTTTCGGCCAGTATGATTATTATATGGCCACCAAATATAAAGACTGGAAGATAAAGGGCATCGATGTAAAAGAGGAGCAAATAGCCGATTGCAATCAGTTTTTTTCAAAGGTTGGACTGGAAAATGTGACCTTTGAGAAGGCAGACCTGACAAAGTTTGTGGAGACCGAGGCTTATGATATGGTGCTATGCGTAGATGTGATGGAGCATATTGAAGAGGATGAACTGGTATTGAGAAATTTCTATAAATCCTTAAGGCCCGGTGGTTTTTTACTGATCTCCACACCATCAGATAAAGGCGGTTCGGATGTGCATCATGATCATGACCACGGTGATGGAAGCCAGTCGTTTATTGATGAGCACGTGCGCGATGGCTATGGAATAGATGAAATTGCAGCAAAAATGAAACGGGCGGGGTTTGCCAAAACCGAAGTGCAATACCAATATGGTAAACCTGGCAAGATTGCCTGGCGGCTAAGTATGAAATATCCGATCATGATGCTGAATACGTCTTATCTATTCTTCATTCTGCTCCCGTTTTATTACATAATTACATATCCTATTGCGCAGATATTAAATATTTTAGATGTAAAATTAGTGCATGCAACAGGCACAGGACTCATTGCCAAAGCCTGGAAATTATGATGGCTTTGAATTAAATCGGATATTTGTTCATACCTAATATTGGATAAATCGCTTTTGATGAATCTCTCACTTTTCATAGCAAAGAGGTATCTCATTTCTAAAAAATCACACAACCTCATTAATGTGATTTCCTTGATTACGGTGGTGGGTTTAACTATCGGAGCGGCGGCACTCATCATTGTCTTATCCGTTTTCAATGGCTTTGAGAGTGTAATAAAATCCATGTATAACGTTATTGATGCTGATTTTGAAATCACAGCTACAAATGGCAAGACATTTCAAATGAGTGATTTTCCGGCTGAAAAAGTAAAAAATGTGACGGGCGTTTTGGATTTGGCTGAAATTGTGGAAGAAGATGTCCTTTATAAGTACCGAAACAACCAGTATATTGCCAAAATAAAAGGCGTTTCGGAACCTTACGTGGTACTTTCTGGTATTGATACCATGCTGATTGATGGCACTTTTGTACTGGATGAAGGGTCTTCAAATTTTGCCGTAGTGGGTGCCGGTGTAGCTTGGTATCTTGGGATCAATATCCGCAGCATTACCGATTTATTGAACGTATATGTACCGGTCAGAGGCGATCCCTCTTCTTTCAACATTTCCAATGCTTTTCACATTGAACCTATTCATCCGGCGGGTGTGTTTTCTGTGCAGCAGGAATTTGATGAAAAATATGTGATCGCACCCATCCGCTTTGTGAGAAAATTAATGGATTACGAAGATGAGGTGAGCAGTTTGGATATTTTTTTAAAGCGGGGTGCCGATTATAACCAGGTGCAATTTGAACTGGAAAATATGCTGGGTACCGGTTTTCAGGTTAAAAACCGATTTCAGCAAAACGAAACCCTCTATAAGGTACTCAAATCAGAAAAGATGGCCATTTTTCTCATTTTGGTTTTTATTCTCATCCTCACCTCCATCAATATGGTAGGGTCGTTATCCATTTTAATCGTAGAGAAATTAAAGGATATCGCTGTGCTAAAAAGTTTCGGAGCCACAAAAAAACTCATTTTTCAAATCTTCATGACCGAAGGGCTTTTAATCAGTTTTTTAAGTGCTACAACCGGACTGTTATTAGGTTTCCTTATTTTATACATACAGCAAAGCTTTGGTATTATCAAATTGGGTGCCAATGAACAGGACTTTATTATTGATACCTATCCAGTGGCTATGAAAGCGCTCGATTTTCTGTGTGTTTTTTTAACTGTGGTGTGTATCGGTTTACTTGCAACATGGTACCCCGTAAAAAATTTAGCAAAAAAGTACCATACTATCGCGCTTAAATAATCGCTCAACAAGATATGTTAAATTGCATATATTGCGCAACCAATCCTGCTATAGCGTTGTCTATTAAATGATTAAAAGCAGCTATTTTGCTTACATAGAATCATTTTTAATCTTGTAATTCAATCTGTTGTTAAATCAAATCAATTATATTTGCACCTTATCAAAAAAACATCAAATGAAGAACTTTACTTTTCAATTAAAAATTTTATTTATCCTGATTGTTTTTGGTTCATTTGCGATCAATTCGTTTGCAAAAAATATTAACACTAATGAGGATAACAAAACAGCATTGCAATTTGTTTCAGTGAATGACCTGCAACTTGTTTTATTAAACAAAGTGGGTGTTATCAAACCAGAGTTTGTAAACATAAATAACGAAGAGTTTGTGAGATTGATAGTGCCGGCTTATACCAGAAGCACAGTCTTTGGAAACCCCGAAATGCCGGTGAGAAGAAAACTGATCGAAATTCCTTTCGGAGCAACACCGGTTATTAACATTATCAATTATGATGTAGCGGAGTATAGTCTCGCTGATTATGGAATTGAAAACAGCGTGTATCCGCTTCAACTTCCTGTTCCCAAATGCGGCGATGCACCTGAATATGTATGCAACAATGAGATGTACCAGGTGGATGCTTTTTTAAGCCAGGAATTGGTAACGGTTGATATACTCGGTGTGATGCGTGGCACAAGAATCGCCAGGATTAACATCGCTCCGATTTTCTATAACCCTGTGAAGAATACCATCCGTGTTTATGAAAATCTCGAGTTTGAAATTAATTTTGAAGGTGCCGATTTAGCGCATACACAAGCCCAAAAAGAAAAATATTACTCACCTTATTTTAGTGGGATGTTCACCATGTTTGAAAATTACACCAGACCAATATCAAGCAGGGAAAATTTCACCACCTATCCAATAAAATATGTTATTATCTCCGATCGGATGTTTGAAGATCAGTTGCAACCTTTTATTGAGTGGAAAACTAAAAAAGGATTTACTGTTGTGGAAGCCTATACCGATGAGATCGGAACCACAAAACCCGCCATTAAAACATATATTCAGGATTTGTATGAAGCGGGCACCACTGAGGATCCTTCTCCTTCATTTGTATTGTTTGTAGGTGATGTAGCTCAGATTCCTACTTTTGAAAATGGCAATGGTGAAACCGACCGCTTGTATTTTGAATATACTGGTGATCTGTTCCCGGAAATTTTCTACGGCAGATTCTCAGCGCAAAACACTACACAATTGCAACCGTATATCGATAAAACGCTCCAGTACGAACAATATACCATGCCCGATCCTGCTTTCCTTGAAGAAGTGGTGATGATTGCCGGTATGGATGGTGGTTACGGTGCCAGCCATGGCAACGGACAAATTAATTATGGAACTGTAAATTACTTCAACGAAGAACACGACATTTTATCACATACTTATTTGTATCCCAGTTCAGGAAGTAATGCGGCTAATATTAGACAAGATATTAGCAATGGTGTTTCTTTTGCAAACTACACAGCGCACTGCTCGCCAAGTGGTTGGGCCGATCCATCGTTTGTCACAAGTCATATTTCTGCATTGCAAAACCAGGATAAATATGGTTTGTTAATAGGAAACTGTTGCTCATCAAGTGAATTTGCAGGCAATTGTTTTGGCGAAGAAATATTAAGGGCTGAAAATAAAGGAGCCGTTGGATATATTGGCGGCTCAAACAGTACGTATTGGGACGAAGATTATTGGTTTGGTGTGGGTAGCACAAGTTCAATAACTGAAACACCACCGCCTTATGAGGATACTGGGTTAGGAAATTACGACCGCTCATTCCATGATCATGGCGAAGGATTTGAAGATTGGTTTACCACTATGGACCAGGTAGTTTATGCCGGTAATTTTGCCGTTTCAGAAGCAGGTTCTTCCAGACAATTATATTATTGGGATATTTATAACCTCATGGGGGATCCTTCATTGATGATTTATTATGGTGTGCCTGATCCGATGACGGTAACACACCCTAGTGCAATTATGTTTGGACAAACAACCACCTCTATTGATGCTGTACCATATGCTTACATAAGCATTACTATGGACAATATAATTCATGGTGTAGCCTTGGCAGATGAGAATGGGCATGCCGACATTGATCTGACTGCTTTTCCTGCGCCAGGTTTAGCGGATATTGTTGTAACTGCACAAAATTTTGAACCGTATATCAGCACAATAGATGTTATACCAGCTGAAGGACCATTTATAATCTACGCAGACCACGTGGTTAACGATGCAACCGGCAACGACAATGGCATGATCGACTGCGGCGAATTCATTTCCCTCGATTTCACTATTGAGAATGTAGGAGTTGAAGAAGCCGAGGTAGAAGTAGAAATAGGCACCGAAAACCCATATGTTACAATGATAGACTCCACAGAGAGTTTCGGTAACGTATTGGCAGAAGGAGAGATGACTGTAGAAGACGCCTTCTCATTCACCATGGCTAATAATGTACCTGATCAGACGGTCATTACATTCAGTTTCATGGCTACCGTACCAGACCGTCAAAGCTTTGAATCCACCTTTAC
>JAZBOW010000240.1:0-9505 GCA_036351335.1 Bacteroidales bacterium
AAACAATCACAAATATCAAGAAGGCTGGAAGCGACAGGCGTGAAGGAAAACAGGCACCCGGTTAAAGCATTGAAAGTTAAGAAAATCAATAATAAAGAATAAGCGGTGACGGATCAGAAGAAAGACATATTGTGGCGTGTGTACCTGGTGTATTTCGGGATACTGGTCTTTGGTGTGGCTATCATTGCGAAAATGTTATATATCCAAATTGCTGAAGGCGAAGAATTAAAGCAAAAAGCACAGCATCAAGAACTCACCGTGGCCAACCTTGAAGCAAGCCGGGGTAATATACTTGCCTCTGATGGCAGTTTGCTCGCTACTTCCGTACCCATTTTTGAAATCAGATTCGATGTTGCTTCACCCCACATTCCTGATGAGCTTTTCTATGGAAAAATTGACTCACTCGCCAAGGGCCTGGCCAACACTTTCAATAGGGCATCTCAATGGCAAATCAAAAATGATTTGATTAAAGCCCGAAAAAGCGGCAAACGGTATCATCTTCTAAGCAGGGCCGCCACATACGATCAACTAAAAGAGCTAAGAGGTCTGCCTATCCTGAGAAGAGGAAAGTACAGAGGCGGTCTCATCACTATTCAAAAAACAAAACGTGTACGGCCATTTAAAGAACTGGCTGGCAGAACTATTGGCTACGAAATAAAAGAAGAGAATTTATTTGTGGGCTTAGAAGGTGCTTTCTCTGATGTGCTTACAGGAGAAGATGGAAAAATGGTATTGCGCCGCATCAACCATGGCGATTGGGTACCGATTCATGATGAAAATGAGGTGGAACCCAAAAACGGACTCGACATTGTCACAACAATTGATGTCAATATCCAGGATGTAACCGAGCTGGCTTTACTAAGGCAACTCATCAACAACGAAGCATTTCAGGGATGTGCCGTAGTAATGGAAGTAGCTACAGGCCATATTAAAGCAATTGCCAACCTGCGGTATGACAGCACCGACCATTTCTATAAAGAAACCTACAATTACGCTATCGGTGAAAGCATCGAGCCTGGCTCCACCTTCAAACTTTACTCCCTTATGACAGCCCTTGAGGATCATAAGGTAAAACTAACCGACAGTGTCATTACAGGAGAAGGGTATACTTCCTATTACGGAAGGCCTTTGAAAGATGTACACAAGATTAAAAATGGCCGCGTTACCGTCAGGGATGTGTTTGAACATTCTTCTAACGTAGGGGTTTCGCGCATCATCAATGAAGCTTACAAAGAAGATCCCAATCAATTTATTGAAGGCCTATACGACCTTGGTCTCAATGTGCCTTTGGGATTGGAAATACAAGGTGAAGGCAAACCCTACATCAAACATCCATCTGATAAAAAAACCTGGTATGGTACTTCCCTACCCTGGATGTCTATCGGCTATGAACTGACAATTACACCACTGCAAAACCTAACACTTTATAATGCGGTTGCCAACAATGGCATCAAGGTAAAACCCATGTTTGTTACGGAGATAAAAGAAGCTGGCATTCAAAAGAAAATTTTCAGCACAGAGGTGATCGATAAAAAGATAGCCTCAGAAGAAACCATTCAACTGGCACAGTCTTTACTTGAAGGTGTTGTAGAGAATGGCACAGGGAAAAGCACGTTTGCAAGCAGCCCTTATAAAGTGGCCGGTAAAACGGGCACCGCACAAATTGCCGTTGGTGGGCAGTATAATAAAACCAATTACAATGCATCATTTATTGGTTATTTTCCAGCCGACAATCCGAAATACTCATGCATTGTTGTGATCAATAATCCATCCGCTGGAAAATATTATGGAGGCTCAGTTGCAGCACCCGCATTTAAAGAAATAGCTGATAAAATCTATGCCACATCGCTCGCCCTGGAACTTGATCATCTGGAAGACACAAACACCCTTCATATCATTCAGGCAAACAAGGCTGTCTGGTACACCGACCTGAAGCATATCTATAATGAACTCGACCACAAACATGAAGACTTTATTTACGAAGAGAAATGGGCGTACGCCGAAGTAAATGATGAAAGCATTGAATTAAAACCCAAATTTTTTCCGGAAGAAGTTACTCCAAATGTAGTGGGAATGAAAGCAAAAGATGCTGTATACCTGCTTGAAAATTTAGGATATCAGGCAACTATCAATGGAAAAGGAAAAGTCAGATCACAATCGGTCAGATCGGGCACACCGGTAACTAAAGGAAGGCAAATTAATTTACAATTATCGAGCTATTAAGATGAAAAAGCTGCAAGACATATTACATGGTGTCAGCCTCCTTGAAATGAAGGGAGCCCTTGATATGTCAATTGCGGGATTATGTATTGACTCAAGAAACGTATCCCCGAATACGCTTTTTGCAGCGCTAAAAGGTACACAAGTTGATGGCCATGGGTTTATAGATAAAGCGATAAAAAGTGGAGCTTCAGCCATTCTTTGCAATAAATTACCTGTATCGTTAAGTCCACGGGTTACGTATCTTCTGGTAGCAGATCCATCAGAGGCCACCGGGCAAATAGCTTCTAACTTCTATGACCAACCTTCAAGGGATCTGAAACTGGTGGGCATTACTGGGACAAACGGCAAAACAACCACGGCCACCTTGCTGTATAAACTTTTCACCGATTTAGGATATAAAACGGGTCTCATCTCAACAATTCAAAATAAAATAGCCGGTAAAACCTTGATGTCTACACATACCACACCTGATGCCATCAGTATAAATCGTTTATTAAAAGAGATGGTGGATGCAGGCTGTGAATACACTTTCATGGAAGTGAGCAGCCATGCGATTGATCAAAAGAGGATTGCAGGCATTCATTTCAGCGGGGCCGTGTTTACGAATTTAACCCACGACCATCTGGATTACCACCGCACATTCAGAGAATATTTAAATGCCAAAAAGAAACTGTTTGACAAATTGCCCAAAACCGCTTTTGCACTTTCAAATACCGATGACAAAAATGGTCGTGTCGTGCTTCAAAATACCAAAGCAAACAAGAAAAGCTATAGCCTGAAAAGTATGGCAGATTTTAAAGGCAAGATCATTGAAAGCAGTTTTGAAGGATTACAAATGCATATAAACGGGCTCGAGTTTTATTCGCTGCTCTCGGGTGAATTTAATGCTTATAACCTCTTAGCGGCTTACGGCACAGCTATCTTACTGGGTCAGGACACAGAATCTGCGCTTACGAAGCTGAGCAAAATCCAAGCTGCCGAGGGCCGTTTTCAGATGCTGCGATCAAAAACCGGTATTACCGGATTTATAGACTATGCGCACACACCTGACGCTTTGGAAAATGTGCTAAAAACGATCAATTCCATACGGACTAATAATGAAACGCTCATCACCGTAATCGGTGCAGGTGGTAACCGTGATACCGAGAAGAGGCCCAAAATGGCCAGGATTGCATCTCTATTAAGTGACATGGTCATTCTCACTTCAGACAATCCACGATCGGAAGAGCCTGAAATGATCATTAAGGATATGCAGGCAGGAATTGATCCGGCTAAAACAAATAAAACACTATCCATTACCAGCAGGGAAGAAGCCATTAAAACAGCGGTAAATCTTGCTAAACCAGGCGATATAATACTGGTTGCAGGTAAGGGACACGAAAAATACCAGGAGATAAAGGGTGTAAGATACCCTTTTGATGACAGGGAAATAGTAAAGAAACTTTTTGAAACCGTATAGATGCTTTATTACTTATTTAAATACCTCGATGAAATGTATGCACTGCCTGGGGCAGGGGTATTCGAATACCTCTCTTTCAGGGCTGCTATGGCTGTCATCACATCGCTAATTATTTCTTTGATGTTTGGTAAAAGATGGATCAGCTACCTCAACAAAAGGCAGGTAGGCGAAACCATCCGCGACCTTGGCCTCGAAGGGCAACTCGACAAGCAGGGAACTCCTACCATGGGCGGATTGATTATCCTGGCTTCAATTCTCGTTCCTGCACTGTTGTTTGCCAAACTTGATAATATCTATATCATTTTGATGCTCTTTACCACTGTATGGCTTGGCGGCATTGGATTTCTGGATGATTATATCAAAGTATTTAAAAAAGACAAATCTGGGTTAAGCGGAAAATATAAAATTATAGCGCAAGTAGTTCTCGGGCTGATCGTTGGATTGGTGATGTATTACAATCCTGCTGTGGTTGTGCGCGAAAAGCAACAATCAGCAGTAGTACAAACAATTTCGGGCACTGATGAAGCAACGCCGGCTGAAAATTTCATTATCGAAGAAGCAAGATCGACAAAAACCACAATACCGTTTTTTAAAAATAATGAATTTGATTATGCCCTGCTGCTGAAATGGCTGGGCGACGGTTACCAGAAATGGGCCTTTTTAATTTTTATACCGATTGTAATCCTTATCATAGTAGCGGTTTCTAATGGCGCTAATTTAACGGATGGCATGGATGGTCTCGCTACAGGAACCTCGGCAATTATCGGACTAACACTTGGCATACTGGCATGGGTTTCGGGCAATATCATTTTTGCTGACTACCTGAACATCATGTATTTACCAAATGTGGGTGAACTCACCATTTACATCAGTGCGTTTGTGGGTGCCACAGTCGGGTTTCTGTGGTACAATACCTATCCTGCGCAAGTTTTTATGGGAGATACCGGTAGCCTGGCTATTGGTGGTATCATCGCGGTTTTCGCCATCATCATCCGTAAAGAACTGCTCATCCCGATCCTCTGCGGTATTTTCCTGGCAGAAAGCTTATCCGTCATTATCCAGGTTAGTTATTTCAAATACACGAAAAGGACAAGAGGTGCGGGTGTGCGAGTTTTCAAAATGTCGCCGTTACACCATCATTTTCAAAAACTTGGATATCCGGAACCCAAAATTGTACTCCGGTTTTTCATTGTTGGAATTATGCTAGCAGTGTTCACGATCATCACTTTAAAACTAAGATAATAAATGACCATAATAAATGAAAAGATACAGGGAAATAGTTGTCCTGGGGGCTGCCGAAAGTGGCACCGGGGCAGCTGTTCTCGCTCAAAAAAAGGGACTGAAAGTTTTTGTTAGCGACAAAGGAGCTATCAAAGAGACATACAAAAGCGTTCTTATACATTTTGACATTGATTTTGAAGAAGGAAATCATGATACGAAACGGATTCTAGAGGCAGATGAAGTCATAAAAAGCCCGGGCATACCGGATACGATTCCGTTAATAGAAGCCATCAGGAGGAAAAATATTCCTGTAATCTCTGAGATTGAATTTGCAGCACGGTATACATCTGCAAAGCTGATTGGCATAACAGGCAGTAACGGAAAAACGACCACCACACTACTACTCGGTTATATTTTAAAAACAGCAGGATTGAACGTAGGTGTGGCCGGAAATATTGGAAAAAGCTTTGCCTGGCAGGTGGCAGAAGACGACAAAGATGTGTTTGTGCTCGAGCTGAGCAGCTTTCAACTGGATGGCATGCAGAATTTCAAGGCAGATATTTCCATACTGCTGAACATTACCCCGGATCATCTGGATAGGTATGACAACAAATTTGAAAACTACATCAACTCTAAATTCAGAATTCTTCAAAATCAATCTAAAAATGATGCTATCATTTATTGCTTCGATGAACAGGTAATAGTAAATGAATTAGCAAAAATGAAAATCGGGATTAAACAGTTTCCGTTCAGCCTTAAATATTTAGATGTGGCGAATGGCGCTTATATAAATAAAGGAAAATTAATAATTAAACACCATAAAAAAGAATTTGACATGACATTGGAACAGTTAGCGTTACAGGGAAAACACAATGTTTATAATTCGATGGCAGCCGGTGTGGCAGCAAAATTAATGGAAATCAGAAATGACACCATCAAACAGTGCTTATCTGACTTTCAGAATATCGCCCATCGTCTTGAATACGTAGGTAGTGTGCACGGCATCCGGTTTATTAACGATTCAAAAGCTACCAATGTAAATTCCACTTGGTATGCCCTTGAAAGTGCCGAACATCCAACTGTATGGATTGCCGGGGGCATTGATAAAGGAAATGATTACAATTCTATCAAGTCTCTCGTAAAACAAAAAGTGAAGGCCATCGTTTGCCTGGGCCTTGACAATCATAAAATACATGAAGCATTTGCTGATGATGTTGAACTGATCTTCGACACTGAAACTGCCGAAGAAGCTGTCCAAGCTGCTTACCAAATTGCCTCAAAAGGAGATACGGTTTTAATGTCACCCGCCTGCGCCAGCTTCGATTTGTTTGAGAATTACGAGGATAGGGGAAATCAATTTAAACAAGCTGTTAACAACCTGTAAAAATGCATTCAATCTTATCCAAAATAAAAGGCGACAAAGTAATATGGGCAATAGTATTCCTGCTCACTCTGGTCTCATTTTTGGCCGTATATAGCTCCACGGGCACCCTGGCTTATAAATACCATGGTGGCAATACCGAATACTATATGTTCAAACATGCTGTCATCCTGCTATTTGGATTGTTACTCATGTACTTTGCGCATTTATTAAAATACACTTATTATTCACGTATATTCCAGATTGCCTTATACATAGCCGTGCCTTTATTACTGATCACTTTAATTTTTGGGCTCAATTTGAATGAAGCAAAACGCGTACTTCCTCTCCCGTTTAATTTGACTTTCCAAACATCCGACCTTGCGAAAGTCACTTTGATTATTTATTTAGCACGTATGTTAACTAAAAAGCAGGAGCAGATCAAGGATTTTAAATCGGCATTCGTCCCACTAATGCTTCCTGTACTGATCGTCACAGGATTGATCTTCCCTGCTAATTTTTCTACCGCCGCCTTACTTTTTGTAACCAGCCTGGTGCTTATTTTTATCGGTCGGGTTAAAGTACGTTACATCCTCGGCATGGTAGGTATTGGTGTGGTTGCGCTTGCCATCGGAATAGCTGTATTGTACGTGATGCCCGCCGAAAAGCAGGGTCGTCTTGGCACCTGGAAAAACCGCATTACAAATTTTGTAGATGGAGGGGGTGAGGAACATTACCAGGTGGAACAGGCGAAAATTGCAATTGCAACAGGAGGAATTCTGGGTAAAATGCCGGGAAACAGCACCCAAAGAAATTTTTTACCCCACCCCTATTCTGATTTTATTTTTGCCATTATTGTAGAAGAATACGGTGCCATCGGTGGTGGATTTGTTGTATTGCTTTACCTGATCTTATTTTTCAGGGCTGTTAAAATCATGACCAGGATACCGGGCACCTTCGGGGCATTCTTGTCGATTGGCGTGGCTTTTAGTCTTGTTTTCCAGGCTATGATCAATATGGGTGTTGCGGTAAACTTACTGCCGGTTACAGGACAACCACTACCACTTATAAGCATGGGTGGCACATCAATTTGGTTTACCAGTCTAGCCATTGGCATTATTTTAAGTGTGAGCAAAGAATTGGAGAAAAAGGAAGAGCCGAAAAAAAATGATCTGATTAAAACGGAAACGAGCTATGCGTAAATCGGTGAACATATTGGTAAGCGGTGGCGGTACAGGGGGCCACATTTTCCCGGCAATAGCCATTGCGAACGGTCTCAGGGTAAGAATTCCTGAAGCCAATATTCTATTCGTAGGAGCCAAAGGCAAGATGGAAATGGAGAAAGTACCTCAGGCCGGGTATCCTATTGAAGGCCTATGGATCAGTGGCCTACAGCGAAAAATGAATCTGCAAAATGTGAGCTTTCCTATTAAACTTTTAAGCAGCTTGTTGAAAGCCAGTTCGATTATAAGCAAGTTCAAACCCGATGTTGTGATTGGGACAGGTGGATATGCAAGTGGCCCCTTACTATACATTGCATCCAAAAAGAAAATACCGACGCTTATTCTCGAACAAAACTCTTATCCAGGCATTACCAATAAACTTCTCGGCAAAACAGTGAGAAAAGTATGTGTGGCCTATGAAGGTATGGGAAAATATTTTCCTGAGGATAAAATTCTCATCACCGGCAGCCCAATCAGAAAAGAGATTAATGATTTGAAAGCTACCAAAGAAGAGGGGGTAGAATATTTTAATATCAACAGGGATAAAACAACCATCCTGGTAATTGGCGGCAGTCAGGGTGCTTTAAAAATAAATGAAGCCATCGGCGAACAACTTGATAAAATTGTAAAAGATAATATCCAAATGATTTGGCAAACGGGCAAAGCATCTTATACGCTTGCCAGGGAATACGCTGAACGTTCACCAAAAAGGAATTTTATTAAAGTAATGAATTTCATTTCCAGGATGGATTTGGCGTATGCAGTGGCTGACCTGGTTATTTCAAGGGCTGGCGCAATTGCCATTGCCGAAATTGTAGCCGTAAACAAGCCTGCTATTTTCATTCCGCTTCCAACGGCGGCAGAAGACCACCAGACAAAAAATGCCCAGGAATTGGTAAAAGGAAAAGCAGCGATCCTGGTGAAAGAAAATGAAGCTAAAGAAGTATTGGCTCCGGTAATAAATGACCTGCTGGCAGCAGGATCAAACCGACTGGTAATGGTTCAAAATCTGAAACGATTTAAACATCCTGACGCCACAGAAAAAATTGTAGATGAAATTATTAAAATGATCAATTAATGGATTTTAACCAAATACATAAAATCTTTTTTCTCGGTATCGGAGGTATTGGCATGAGTGCCTTGGCACGGTACTTCAATCAGCAAGGAAAAGAAATATTTGGTTACGACTTAACCGCTACACCCCTAACCGACGCACTCATTGTTGAAGGTATGACTATCCAGTTTGATGAAAAAATCGATTCATTACCACCCCAAATTGATCTAATTATTTACACGCCTGCAATACCGAAAGAAAATAGACTTTTTGAGTATTTCCGACTTGGCGACACCCCGGTTTTAAAACGTTCAAAGGTACTGGGGATGCTGTCTGAAAAAATATTCACAATTGCTATAGCCGGCACGCATGGCAAAACCAGCATCAGCGCACTTAGCGCTCATCTGCTAAAATCGTCCGGCATGTCGATCACAGCGCTTATCGGAGGTATTTGTAAAAACTATAACTCCAATGTCATTCTTTCAGAAAACAGCAAATACATACTACTTGAAGCGGATGAGTTTGATCGTTCATTTCTCACAATACAACCTGATATTGCTGTAATCTCATCTATGGATGCGGACCACCTGGATGTTTATGAAAGTAAAAACAAACTGATCGACAGCTTTAAGGATTTCACAAAACTGATCAAACCTGAAGGCTGGTGTATTTGCCAAACCAAATTAAAAAATGCACTTCCGAAAAACAGTCAAACTATTTATTATGGAATAGATGCGCAAGCAGATATGGCAGCTCAAAACGTAAGAATTGAAGAAGGTACATTTATTTTTGATTTCAGAGCGCCGGGAATGACCATACAGAATATAAAAATGACTGTGCCCGGATCGCATTATATTGAAAATGCCACCGCCGCGATGGCCATTGGTTATAAACTTGGTTTGAATGCTGAACAATTAAAAAAGGGCATTGAAAGTTTTAAAGGTGTGTCGAGGAGGTTTGAGGTA
>JAZBOW010000241.1:0-4287 GCA_036351335.1 Bacteroidales bacterium
ATGTCTAGCAAAGGCACTGACAGGCTTCCGGCATGAAACACTGTAATCACTTCCTGCCGTTGCTTGCAGGACGTTAAAATCAATATCGTTGTTAGTAAAATATAAGCCGTAAATTTTGGTAACATATCGTCGTTATGTTTTGAAAATCATATCGACTCAAAATTACTATTTTATCTATAATTTAATAGATATTTAAACTAATTCTATCGCTTTGTCCGTAACGGAAAGCATTTCAATGAAAAGTTAAAAAAATACAATAGTGCAGAATACATATCAGCAACCTGAAACTAAATACCCTTTCTCTGTTGGTTGAAAGCTTTAAAGTGTAAAGGAAACATTGGTCAGTTTTTCTGAAATCTTCCACAGTTTTTTGGCATCCTCCCGCTTATGTGATGCAGTATTTGATTTTACCAAAACGGGCAATCCCTTCATTTCACCAAATCCATTCGGACCATAATATTCTGCGCCTTTCACATTTGGGTCAACGGATGCCCTGATTTGTGGCAAAGCACCCTGTTCCTGATTCTGGGTCATTAACATTAATAAGGGTTTGAAAATTTTAAATATCATTTTTCCATCTATAAATCTGACAAGATTTGTTTGAGAACTGCCAGGATGAGCAGCAATAGCAATGCTGTCAACATGATGATTTTCAAATTGCTCCTGTAACTCATACGTAAACAGCAGGTTTGCCAGTTTAGAACGGCTATAAGATTTCATTGGGGAATAACCTTTTCCGTCTTCAAAGAGGAAGTTGTCGAAATCCATTTTACCCCATTTATGGGCATTGCTGCTCACGTTGACTACTCTTGACCCAGGAGTTTTCTTTATTAGATCCAATAAGTGAGATGTAAGGGCAAAATGACCCAGGTGGTTGGTACCCATCTGTGCCTCGAAACCGTCTTTGGTTAAAAAATAGGGGGTCGTCATAATGCCCGCATTATTCAACAGCACATCAAGCCGCTTGTATTTTTCTTTATAAGTGGTAGCAAAACGCCTGATTGAAGCAAGTTCCATTAAATCGAGTTGCATCACGTAAATTTTACCGCTTATACCTGTTTTTTCTATTTCGGACCTGGCTTTTTCACCATTTTCGACAGAACGGCTTGCCAGGATTACTTCCGCTCCTTTTTGGGCGAATGCCTTTACCGATTCGTAACCCAGACCACTGTTGCCTCCGGTTACAATGATTATCTTCCCTGACAGATCAGGCATATTATCTGTTGTCCATTTTTCTTTACTCATATTCAGTTTCTATTAGTCGTAATTTAATAATTGCAGGCGAATTTATAAAAACTCTTAACCTACTATATTAATACATGTCAGTGAATTCTTATTGTATGAAAAAAGCATCTCTTATCATACAACATTGCAGATACCTTTTTGTTTAAAATAGAAGATATTGATCTTTTTTTGCCCGACTTTTTTTCAATGCCTGTATAGAACATATGTGTAACTTTGCCCTTCGTAAAAATAATTCATAAAATCCCAATGCTTACATAATGGTTAAAAAAAACCTGCTTGCAAACCCGTATTTTTTTCTGGTGCTTGCGCTTTTGTTGTTTTTTCCTGTATTTCTTACCAACATTGCAGACCAGCCTATCATTGAAGACGAATCCATTCGCGCACTTGTCGCTTTTGAAATGCACAAAAGCGGTGATTATATTACACCAACCATAGGTGGCGAACCTTATTTTAAAAAGCCGCCATTGTATAACTGGCTCATTGCTGCCTCATATAGTATGTTTGGCAATTATTCAGAAACCAGTTTAAGGTTTCCTATGATCCTTTCGCTTCTGTTTTTCAGTTTAACCATCTTTTTCTTTGTGAAAAAGGAAATGGGGACAAAAATGGGGGTCATCAACGCGCTCATTTTTATGACCGTTGGCAGAATCCTTTTTTTTGAGACGTTGCATGGGCTTATTGATATTACATACTCCTGGCTTACCTACTTGTTTTTTATGACAATCTACGTGTTTTTCAGAAAAAAGAAATACCTTTTGTTATTTGTGTCGGCTTACTTTATTTCATCCATCACTTACCTGATGAAAGGTTTGCCAAGTCTCGTTTTTCTGGGCATTACACTACTTGTGCTTTTTATTTCCAACAAACAATTTAAGATGCTTTTTAATTGGAGGCATTTCGTGGGCATATTTATTCTGATCGTTATCGTAGGTGGATACTACCTGCTCTATTTTAATGCTAACGACATCAGTCCGAAAGAGCTTTTATGGATACTTCTGGATCAAACCACCCGACGAACGGTCATTCGTTTTGGCTGGCTTAATACCCTGATGGGCATTTTTACATTTCCCTTTGCCATGTTTTATCATTTTCTTCCCTGGACCATTCTGGTAATAATGTTATTAAGCAAGGGCAATTTTAAGAAAATCAAATCGAATCCTTTTATTAAATATAATGCCCTTATATTACTATTTAATGTTTTTGTGTACTGGACATCGCCCGAAGTACATGCCCGGTATATCATCATGCTACTGCCACTTTCTTTTACCGTTTTAACCTGGTTGTATTTTGATAAAAAAGAAAAAGACCACAAACTCGTAACCATTTCTGAGTACATCCTGGGTATATTGCTGATTGCTTCAAGCATCGCGCCTTTCGGAGCTTTATTCCATGAAGTGACCAACGTATTTCCCCATATATTATTAAAAGCCATCTGTGTATCAGCGGCACTGGTTCTTCTTACTGTATTTTTTTGGAAACAGAAGCAAATGCGGCTTTTCTGGACCGCCATTGCTTTACTCGTAATACGTTTAGGCTTTGACGTGATTGTACTGCCAACCCGGCAGTTAAATACCCCTGAAATACCTGCTGAGAACCTGGCCATTGAGGTGGCTGAGCAAACTGCCGGTCAGCCATTGGTTTCATACTGGAATCCGGAGTTTGAACCCTTTGATTATTACCGAAAGAGTTATCTGTTATTCCGCTACCACTTTTATCTTTCTCGTGCACGGGATGAAATTGTGTATATCAGCTCTGAAAAACAACCGGGTGTTATTTATTTTGCCTTTGAGGAACACATTAAAGGCGAACCGGTTAACATAATTGGCGCCGTGGTTCAAAATATTGAAAAAACCAAACCGTGTGTTTTATTCACATTTGATTTTGAAGACCCGCCACTTTCAAAAGACAACTAATTCGTTATTTTTGCGCAAAATTAAATAGATGGCAAAAGTGATAGGCATTGGAAGTGCCCTTGTTGATTTACTGATAAAATTAGATGATGATCAATTATTAGATGCATTGAAACTACCCAAAGGAAGTATGATCCTCGTGGATGAAGATACTAAAAACCTCATAGCCACAAAAGCTGAGTTACTTGAAAAAGAAATGGTGTCAGGCGGTTCGGCAGCCAATACAATTCATGGTTTGGCAAAGCTTGGTGTTGATACAGCCTTTTTGGGTATTGTGGGCAACGATGAAACCGGCGACTTCTTTTTCGCCGATCTTGAAAAAAGTAAGATCTTTCCTAAACTGAAGCGTTCTGCTACAGCTTCGGGTATTGCCAGCACACTGGTAAGTTTAGACGGTGAACGCACTTTTGGCACCTTCCTTGGTGCTTCAGTGGAACTTACCGGCGACCACATTGCCGATGATGACTTTGCCGGTTTCGATATACTGCATGTAGAGGGCTACATTGTTCATAACCACGAGCTTCTTGAAAGTGCGCTTCGTAAGGCTAAAGCGGCAGGGCTGAAAATATCCCTGGATCTGGCCAGTTACAATGTGGTAGAGGATAATCTTGAATTTTTAAAAGACATGGTGGCCACATATGTAGATATTGTGTTTGCCAACGAAGAAGAATCGAGAGCTTTTACCGGAGAAGCTGAGCCATTGGAAGCATTGAGAAAACTTGCAGAGAATGCAGAAATGGCCGTTGTAAAAGTGGGTAAAAAAGGGTCATTGGTGATGTTTGAAAACGTGTTGTATAAAATTCCCCCAGTGATGACCACTGCCATTGACACGACCGGAGCCGGAGATTTATACGCATCAGGTTTCATTTATGGTATTATCCATAATATGAGCATTATGAACGCGGGTTATCTCGGATCATTGATGGCATCCAAGGTAATTGAAAATTATGGGGCTAAAATTCCTGAAACATCTTTTGTTTTTATCAAAAAAGAGCTAGAATCCTTAAATTCAGTGTAATCAGTATAAATAGTTAAATAGCTGCTAACGAAAAACTTATTTTATTACATTTGCCAACCTATAAATTTTAAAGTGCTAACCATTTAAGAATACGATTATTATGAAGGTTTTTAA
>JAZBOW010000242.1:0-3034 GCA_036351335.1 Bacteroidales bacterium
ATAAAAATAAGAATCTGAATTCGGTTTCTAAGGATAAATCTTACCAGGAATTGCCACATAAACCCGCTCTTGCAGTTTTAAAAAAGAAAGCTAAAATATGATTTTTCTCAATCAATCGTGTACTTTTACAATCGATATCGAGAGCACAAATGTAAGTTTTGTTTTTAAAATGAAGGGTAGAAAAGTCCTGTTTATTGATTCGGCACATCCGATACTGAAATTGGAACTTGAAAAAGATGGGTTTCAGTGTGATATATTTCCAACTTATGGAAGGAGTGATTACAAGAAAATAATTAAAGACTATTTTGGTGTGATTATCAGAAGCAAGGTGAAACTGGATGCCGATTTTCTAGCGGAAGCCTTAAATTTGAGATTTATTGGCAGGGTAGGTGCCGGAATGGAAAATATCGACCTTGACTATGCCAACCAAAAAGGAATTGCCTGCATCAATGCTCCTGAAGGCAACAGGGATGCTGTTGGGGAGCAAGCCGTCGGCATGCTGTTGAACCTGATGAACAACTTATTGATTGCCGATCAGCAAGTGAGAAATGGTATTTGGGAAAGAGAGCAAAACAGGGGCTATGAATTGGGCGGAAAAACAATTGGAATTATCGGTTATGGAAATACCGGAAGCGCGTTTGCTAAAAAGCTAAGTGGCTTTAATGTACAAGTAATCGCGTATGACAAGTATAAATCAAATTACTCTGATAACTACGTGATAGAAAGCAATATGGCTACTTTGTTTGAAAACTGTGATGTCCTGAGCCTGCATGTGCCGCTTACCAGCGAAACCCACTACCTGGTAGATCAGGAATACCTGAGCCGGTTTAAAAAACCTATTTATCTTGTGAATACCTCCCGTGGAAAGGTGGTGAACACGAACGACCTGGTGGCCAATCTTGAAAACGGAAAAGTAATTGGTGCCTGCCTGGATGTGTTGGAATACGAAGGGCTGTCGTTTGAAAGTCTTGATGCAGCACAAATCCCGGAAACATTTCACAAATTAATTGGGATGAAGAATGTAATTTTATCGCCTCACATAGCGGGCTGGACACATGAATCAAATTACAAATTGGCTATGACTATTGTTCAAAAACTCAGAGATCTAAATCTCTAAGTTAATCTTTACCAGTTTAAAATTTCCCTGAAATCGTATTGTTTCGGATCTTCCAAATAAGCTTTGGCTTCCTCGTAATCTCCCGGCTCTATGAATTGTAATCCGTGTTCAAAAATCAATTTAGGTTTGGCACCTTCCATATTCACCAGGCGTGGTTTTATTTTGCCATGTTCATCTTCCACATCTTCCAGGTATAAAGGTGAGATTTTTCCGGAAGGAGAGGCTGTTACCATGCAACCTGTGCGTCCTTCGTCAAATAATTTTTTCACTCCATAACCGAGTAATCCACAGTAAAGCAAGTCGTAAGAGCCGGGTTGTACACAACGGAGCTCATAACCCAGTTCCACCGGGCGGCTTTTTACTTTAATGCCCAAATCTTTCAGCTTTTGCTGGAGCAGGATGTTAAAAATATGTGCCTTACTCACATTGCCAAGCTCAGGGTGACCATGTTCGTCGTACGTAAAGTTAATACCTGAATTTTTTATTTGCTCATCGCTCATAAAATGGAAAACGCCTTCACTCACAATGGCAGCTCCATAGTCGATACCGAGTATTTTCCGTTTTACGATGGCCGAGATAATGAGCTTTGTGATGCGATCGAAAGTAACTTCTGTTTTGTTGAACATCTCAGGAATCACGATCATCGGGATGTGAATGGCGGCGCCAATACCAAAAGCCAGGTGTCCGGCTTCGCGGCCCATAGCTGAAATTACGAACCAGTTGCCACTGGTGCGGGCATCTTCATAAATGGTTTGTGCGATCCGAACGCCTTCCTGTTTCGCCGACTGGTAACCGAAAGTAGGTGTATCTTCCGGGAGTGGCAAATCATTATCAATCGTTTTCGGCACATGAATATTCTGTATACTTATTTCATTTTCAATTAAAAATTTCGATATCCTGTTGGCTGTTGAAGCTGTATCGTCGCCACCAATGGTTACCAGCAGTTGCACATTGTTTTCAGTAAAAAAACGGGTATTGAATTCACCGTCTTTGGGTTTATGCCGGCTCATTTGGAGGGCCGACCCGCCGCGTTTGTGAATATCGTCGGCAAAATGAAAATCAATTTCCTGGATTTTCGGGTTTTCAGCAAATAATCCTTTATATCCTTCATGAATTCCGATCACACGGTAACCTGATTTCAGAAATACAAGGGCTACTGAACTGATCACTGAATTGATACCGGGTGCCGGTCCACCTCCGCATAATATGGCAACTGAATCTTTCATTTTCTTCTTGGTTTTTATTGCGGGCAAATATAGAAAATTATACCGCCAATACGATCTTAAAATAGATAAGGCTGTTGATATAAAAGCAGCTTATTTTATCAGTAATTGCACCGTTGAACGGCTTTTTTGTTCGAGAAATATTTTTTTGTGTTCAACCAGCTTATTGATAAATTCTTCTGTATAATGCCTGATGGTAATTAGTTGCAGGCCATCATTGTATTTTACGATAAATTCATTTTTCAGATCAGACAACAGGGCTTCAAGCTTGCTTTTATTGCTGTTAAAACAAACGGAAAAACTCACCGCCGAATGTTGCATCAGGTTGATGTGGATTTTGTGCCGGCTGAAAGCTTTGAAAATATCCGTCAGGTGGTCTTCGGCTATGAATGAAAGGTCACGCGAATTGATGCTCAATAATACCTGATTGTCTTTAACAATGATCTTATACATTTTATCATCCATGGATGCATCTTTTGAAATTTTTGAGGCCGCTATCTTCAAATCATTAAATGAACGCACAAATAAAGGAATGTTTTTTTGCTGTAAGGGCTGGATCGTTTTTGGGTGGATAACGGAAGCGCCGTAAAATGCCAGCTCAATGGCCTCGTGGTAAGAAATCTGATCTAGTTTAATACTTTCGGCAAAACGATTCGGGTCGGCATGCATCAATCCGGGTACATTTTTCCAGATC
>JAZBOW010000243.1:0-2222 GCA_036351335.1 Bacteroidales bacterium
CGGAGTCTCCTTCCATCATTTTAACAGCGCCTCTTGCAGGCGGAAATTTTATGGCTGTAATTTTGACTTTGCGGTTGGCAGCGCCAACTGTTGAAGGATCAACGCCAATATCAGCCAGTGTTTTGGTTTCCAGCGGCTTCTTTTTTGCCTTCATAATTCCCGGCAAAGTAGCGTATCTTGGTTCATTAAGGCCCCGTTGAGTTGTTAAAAGGGCAGGCAGTGAAGATTCCACCACTTCGACAGCACCCTCAACAACTCTATGACATCTGATACTGCCATTTGAAATTTCCTGTTTGATGATCTGAGAGATTTGCGGAATTCCTAAAAATTCGGCCACTGCGGCGCCAACCTGGTAACTGTCCTCATCAACAGCCCTTTGTCCGGCAATGATCAGATCATAGGGCATTGTTTTAATCACGGCGTATAGTATTCTCGCTGTTCCAAGAGAATCACTTTCCTGCGCAAGAGGATCCGTGACAACAACTGCCTTGTCTGCACCCATGGCCAGAGCTGTTCGCAAGGTTTTAACTGATTGTTCCGTTCCAACAGATACAATGGTTACCGTCCCTCCATGAGTTTCCCGTATCTTAAGTGCTTCTTCAACAGCCAGCTCATCATACGGGTTCATCACCCATTTAATGGTATCCGTTTTGATTGATAAACCATCTCCTGAAATCTGAATCAGTGATTCGGTATCAGGTACCTGTTTGACAAGAACAACAATATCCATTTTATGCTCCTTTCGAATATAGATTACTATAATATTATATAAAATGCTTCAGTGAATATCAAACACGAAAAGTGTTTTTATATAATATCAAATATTTTATAGTTCAATATATTTTTATAATTAATTATATCTAATAATAACTATAGGTTAAATTAAGAATATTTAAAAGAGATCAAGATACATTTAATATATGTATTATATTGACTTTGCGTATTGCCTATTTTAAAATAGCATAAGAAGTTGATAAAGTGCAACTATTTTCATATTGAGAAATCTCTTTACAGAAAAACCTCATGTGTGCGACATAATGGCTTGCTAAACTTTATATCAATGCTTTTACTGGTGGCCTTCAGGAGGTTTTATGGATTTTAATCTTTCAGTAGAACAGAAAATGATGCGTACGTCCATTCGCGAATTTGCAGAAGCCGAAATTAAACCCGTTGCAAGAGATCTGGATGAAAAAGAGGAGTTTTCCTATGAAACAATGAGAAAAATGGCGGAAATAGGTCTTTTTGGAATTTTTGTTTCTCCGGAATTTGAAGGACAGGGAATGGATTACATATCCTACATTATTGGGGTTGAAGAACTTGCCAGAGTAGATGGTTCCCATGCCGCGACAGTTGTGGCGGAAAATTCTCTCGGAATAGGTCCTCTTTATTATTTTGGTAATGATAAACAAAAGAAAACATATCTTCCCAAACTGTGCAGGGGTGAAGCTTTGTGGGGATTTGGCCTGACAGAACCTGATGCAGGTTCAGACGCAGGCAATCCTCAAACAACTGCTGTTCTTGATGGGAACCAATGGGTTATAAACGGCAGTAAAATTTTTATTACCAATGCATCCACGGATATAACGCTTGGGTCAACCATTTTGTGTCGTACAGGAACCAGGGGCGAAGGGCATCCGGAACTCTCATGCATTATTGTTGAAAACGGAACACCCGGTTTCACAGCCAGGCCCATGCATGGGAAGATGATGTGGCGCGCATCCAACACGTCCGAATTGTTTTTTAATGATTGCAGGGTTCCCAAAGAAAATTTGCTTGGGGCCCAAGGTAAAGGATTCTACCAGATGATGCAAACGCTGGATGGCGGGCGGTTGTCTGTGGCTGCTATGGGCCTTGGAGGCGCGCAGGGTTGTTTTGAAATGGCGATGAAGTACAGCAAAAAGAGAAAACAGTTCGGCCAGGCCATATCAAAGTTTCAGGTGAATGCATTCAAGCTGGCTGATATGGCGCTTGAAATTGAGTGTGCACGCCTGCTTCTTTACAAGGCTTGCTGGCTGAGAAATAATAATGAGCCCTTTGCCAAGGAATCTGCAATGGCAAAGCTTTATTGTTCTGAGGTGATGGGCAGATGTGCGGATAAGGCGGTTCAGCTTTATGGCGGATACGGCCTTATGAAGGAAAATGATGTTGAAAGGTTTTACAGAGATCAGAAGCTCCTGGAAATCGGTGAAGGCACATCAGAAATACAGCGCACGGTGATTTCA
>JAZBOW010000244.1:0-16826 GCA_036351335.1 Bacteroidales bacterium
TATATTCGATTTAAGATAGCTGATAAGAATCGCTTCATATATTCCCAGGGCTTAGGCCTGTTGTTTTTTGGTGCCCGGACAGTGTTTCACTGACCGGGTTTTTTAATGTCATTAATCGAAATAATCATCCTTTTTTAATGTAAAAGAACGACTGATGTTAAACCCAATATGAATATCCCCATTCAGCCATTTGCCCGTGGTTCTACCAATAAAATGTTGCTCGATGATGCCCGCCGAATTGGTAGCATATAGCTGAAAAACATGGCCCCCGGTATTGATATTTACACCAATGGAAAACGGATTTACAAAATCTTCAGCGGTTTGTTTTGAAATCACATAATAATATTCGGCACTAATACTTATCCTGTTACTTACATGAAATTCCCCTCCCGCGCCAAAAGACCATATATCATTATCATCTGCTGCGGTTTCAACTAAATTATAGTGAATAAAGGTGGGCATCAACTGTATTGAAGCCACTTTTTTAAATTTGTGAGCAATGAGCAGTTGGTTGACAAATGACATCCGTGATGTGAAATAGTTTGTTCTGTCAGGATCCGACCATTTCAGTGAATTAATACCCATATTTCCAAAATAGCTCACTGATAAGGGCAAATTTCTTTTACCTGTGCTCTGACGTAATATTTTAATTTTTACAGAGCCATCATAAGTTTTTTCAAGCGTGGTTCGCCCAATACCAATCGAAAGCCAATCGGTAATGCCATATTGAAAACCTAACCTGGTAGTTGCCTGGTCGAGGCCAAAAAAATCATACCACCCACTGTTTACGGTGCCGAAACGGTGCTGCACATTGAACACCAAATCCCCGTTTGGAGCCGTTTCGGTTGATTGCCCGATTGTTAAAATGGTGGTGCTGAATATGGGTTCTGAATATTCTATAATCTTATCTTCTTCATTATCTTCCTGGGCTTTCAGCGAATACCCAATAAATAAAACGAAAACGAAAAAGAATAGTCTGTGCTTAAAATTCATTATTTGCATGGCGTTAGTGATAGTTTTTTAGTTGTTTGGCGTTCCCTGGTTCACCCAGATTTCAATTTCAGTAATGTCGCAATCATTCAATTTACCACCACCCTTTGGCATGGGCGACCATCCTGATTCATGCCGGATTACACCCAACAAACTGCCACTACTTGCCGCTGCCGAAATATCATTGTAATTCTCCAGCCTGATATTTCCCGAAGGCGCTGCGCCGCTATGGCAACTTGTACAGTTATCATTTATAATTGGAAATACATTGTTTGTAAAAGTCACATTAATGGTGTCGCAAGCGGCAATTTGCGGATACAGGTCATCTTCTTTATCATAATAACACGACGATATGAAAACAATCATTCCAATCACTATTAAAGCTTTTAAAAGTTTAGTTGTCAGGTGTTCCATCTTCAATCCAAATTTGTATTTGACGTATTTTACAATCTGATAGTTTATTTCCATTTTTTGGCATAGGCGAAAATTCCGGAAAGTGATTAACAGCACCCCATAATTTTCCACTTTCGGTGGAGGTCACAACGTTGGTATAATCATTCAGGTAAATACCACCCCCCGGTGTTGCTCCCGAATGGCAACCAAGACAGTTGTTTTCAACCAAAGGCCAGATGTGGTTGGCAAACGACACATTGGTAGTATCGCAATCCTCATCACACTTATTATTCAAAGCGCCCTGTAGTATCCACGTTCGTATTTTTTGAACTTGTTCAGAACTTAATGGATCATCGGGCGGTGGTGGCATAATATCTTCCTGATCATCTTCAGTGATCTTTTTATATAGTTTGCTTTCATCAGGGTTCCCTGGTTCTATATCGCCATGTTCAATAATGGATGCATAATCAACCAAAATTATATCATCCTGAGCCGATACCGCATCGTGGCAATCAGTTGTGGCACAAGATGAAACAATAAGCGGGTAAATATCATTTTCAAAATAAACCGTATCTGGATCGCAGGGATGCTCGCCACCACCGGGCGGATTGAAAGTGGTATCGCTGATCCATTTTTCAATTTTCAAAATATCACAACTATCCAATTTATAGTTTGGCGGCATAGCAGTATAACCTGCAGCCTGGTTAATTACGCCTGCCAATTGTCCACTACTGGCAAGATTTGATAATGTATTATAATCTGTAAGATTGATGCCCCCGTTGTTGATTTGGCTATTGTGACATCCGATGCAATTATTTTCTAAAATGGGAACTACTGCGCCAGGATAAGTAACTCCGTTTAAGTCACAGTTTTCAGGCAAGGGTGTTACAATGTCATCCGGCTCGTGTTTACAGCTATATGAATAAAACAAAATGGATAGGATTGAAAGAATCAATAGAAATTTTTTAGTGTGCATGTGTGAACTATTTCTTAGACTTGATTTTAATATAGACGTGCAAATATCTAAATTATTACATACTTACTACAAAATAGATTATTGAATTTGTGCACGTTCTGATGACATATTTCGTAGATTTGTTAAGGATGAAAGAACAGTCAGACCCGATATTGGTTTTAAAAGCAAATGGCGATAAAGTGCCATTTGAACAGGATAAAATTTTAAATGCTTTAAAATATGCCGGTGCCGGAAAAGAAGAAAGCTACCAGATTTTACAGCAAATCGAAACGAAACTTTATAATGGTATTCCAACAAGTAAAATTTATAAATTAGCTTATTCCCTTCTCAAAAAGAAAAAGTCGCATCGAACGGCAGGACGGTATCGTTTGAAAAAGGCTATTTTCGACCTGGGCCCATCAGGATATGCGTTTGAACTATTTGTAAGTCGCTTGTTTGAATCCTGGGGTCACCAGGTAAAAACCGATCAGTTAATCAGGGGAAAATGCATCCTCCACGAAGTGGATGTGCTGGCTACAAAACCGGGTTTGATCACTTTTGTGGAATGCAAATTCAGAAGTGATTATCGTGGAAAAACAGACGTAAAAGTCCCTTTGTATATATACTCGCGCTTCAATGATATTGAAACAAAATGGCGAGAAAAACCGGAATATCAAAATATGGAGATGAAAGGTTTTATAGTAACCAATGCACGGTTCACAAAAGATGCTATCGACTTTGCCGAGTGTGCCGGATTGGGGCTTATTTCGTGGGATTACCCGGCTGACAGCAGCCTGAAGTATTATGTAGACAGATCAGGCATGCACCCGATTACTTCGCTTCACAGTTTGACGAAAGCCCATACAACTATTTTATTGAAGGAAGGCATAGTATTATGTCGTGAACTGGTAAAAAGAGAAGACGCATTGCAAAAATTGGGACTGAAAGAAAAACAAATAGACAAGATAATTACTGAAGCCAGGTTGCTTATTTCTAATTAATTAGATACTTTCCAGAAGCTTCAACAAGAGAACGTGTACATTGCCTGTTGTTATGAAAAAATTACTTGTATTATTGGTGATTCTTTTAGCTTTTTTGGGTGGTACCGGACAGGGTTGTATAAATGAATTTGATGTCAGTGAATTTAAAATGGAAGGCAGCCCGGATGCTTTATGGGAAGTAATTAGCCCGACAGAAGTGATTAACCGGGCTTATATTTACCCGGCTACCTTTTTTGTCAACCAGGAAAGTATGATCAACGTGCTTATTCAGGGAACCATATCGGTTGAAACAGGGGGTGATAAGGACTTTATCGGGATTGTATTTGGATATCAGCAACCCACTGAACTTGCCGATGATAATTTTTACGATTTCTTTTTATTCGACTGGAAGGCTGAAACGGAAGATTATATTGGCTTCAGGGCATTTGAAGGGTTTAGATTATCCAGGTATTATGGAAATATCAGCAAAGAAAACCAGAAAAGATATTTTTGGGGAACAACCGATGATCCCATCAGAAGAATATTGGGCGAAAAATATGGTGATACCATGGGTTGGCGTCCTTATGAAAAGTATCAGTTTGAATTGTTGTATACATCAAACCAGATACAACTCAAAATAAACGATCAAATGATTTTTGAAAAAGAAGGATGCTTCAGTGCCGGAAAGTTTGGGTTTTATTGCATGTCGCAGGATCTTGCACGTTACGAGAATTTCACCTTTCAAAATATGATAGGATTTATTCCTGATCCAACATCAGCCTGTATAGGGGAAACCGTCAATTTTAATTGTTTCGATTTGAACTGTTCCGCATTTCCTGAATTTGTCGAATCTGTATTTTGGGATTTCGGAGATGGTGAAACAAATGTGGACATTAATGTGGAACACACATACAGCAACTCGGGTGAATATCCTGTTTCGCTTGTTGTTACAACAACAGCAGGCTGCGTTGATACGATAACGGATTCATATATAGTGAAGCCGGACCCTGTTGTGAATTTAGGGAATGATACAATTATTACCATTTGTTCATCAATTACGCTGGACGCTAAAAATACCGGATCGCTGTATCTTTGGTCGACAGGCGAAACCACACAGACCATTCTTCTTGAAGAGATCTCAGAAAATACAAACATTTGGGTGCAGGTAATTTCTAACGGCTGTAAGGCTACTGATTCTATATTCATCGAAGTTGCAGATGTTCAGCAGGAATTGTATTTTCCAAACGCATTCACGCCTGACGGTGACGGTAGAAATGACGTATTTAAAGCTGTTGGAAACGTTGAAGATGTGGCGACATATCATCTGCTGATATATAGTAGATGGGGACAGCAGATTTTTGAAACAAAAGATCCATATACCGGATGGAATGGCAGCTTAAATAACACACCATTGCCCCACGGGGTGTATTTTTTCAAAGTTTCTTATCGAATTGATAATAGTTGCATTATCGGAAAGGATTTTTCTACACAAGGCACAATCACGTTGATAAATTAGTTTTTTTCCTTCATCACCTTGTAATTATACCAATAATTAGGTATTGTTCCGCCTGATAACTCCTGATATGTTTGCATGGAATTAATCAACAAACAAGAATCAAATGAAGAGAATTATTGGAGGGGTAATCGTCATAGCCATAATTTGGATGGGTCATGTGCAAGATGTATTTGGTCAGGATTCCGTTGCATTTAAATATAATGCGTCTACCAACATAGCTAACAGTATGCTAAACAGTGATCGAAAATTGAACATCGGGGGGTATGCCCAAATCGATTACAACCAGCCTTTTGGTGGTAATACACATTATAACGGAAAACTGGACGTGCACAGATTGGTATTGTTATTCGGATACCGTTTTACAAATAAATTAAGTTTCGTGACCGAGATTGAAGTTGAACATGTAAAGGAAGTATATGTGGAACAGGCATTTCTGAATTATGCGCTGAATACCTATGTGAATTTTCGGGGTGGATTACTGCTCATTCCGATGGGAATCGTCAATGAATACCACGAACCTCCTACATTTAATGGTGTTGAAAGACCGCTGATTGACAAATATATAGTACCGACAACCTGGCGGGAAATCGGTGCTGGAATTACGGGAACAATACCCGAAGTTTCCATGCGATACCAGGCCTACCTGGTGAATGGTTTTAAAAGTTACAATAGTGGAGATGCCTATATCACAGGCAAAAGTGGCTTGAGAGGCGGACGGCAAAAAGGAGCCGAATCCTTTATTACGTTCCCTAACTTTACAGCAAGGGTTGAATATTATGGTGTGCTTGGGCTTAATCTGGGGCTATCAGGGTATGTGGGAAAAACGCAATCATCAGCTTATCATAAAATTGATAAAGAGGATTCTCCTGCAATTGCTACAGCCGATTCATCGGTCGTGGGTGTTTCCATGGTCGGATTTGATATGCGTTACCAACGAAAAGGATTTCAATTGAAGGGGCAGGTGTACTATACAAGTTTAACAAATACTGAACAATACAATTATTACACCGCTGAGCAAGATGATTTAAACGATGCCGGGAGCAGTATGTACGGTTATTATATTGAGCTGGCCTACAACGTTTTCCATCCTTTTCGGCAGTTAAAAGGACGATTGACACCTTTTGTCAGGTATTCCAATTACGACACCCAATATACAGTCGTTACAGGGATTACGAAAAACAATGCGTATCAGAATACTATCATTACAACAGGTATCGGTTACTGGTTTATACCACAGGTAGCCATTAAAACAGATGTACAATTTCTGAAATCAAAATCTGAAGATAAATTCAATCAAATTTTCAATGCCGGTATTGCTGTCATGTTCTAAAAGAAACCACCATGTTCAAGACAATAAATATCCTGTTCACGTGTATGCTTATCTGGTTCGCAAGTAGCAGTTTCATGCATGATCATTTAACGGAATTGCCGGCTAAGAAAATCTCAAAATCCATTGAAAAAATATGGAATATTGATGAATACCAATTGGAGGAAATGAGCCATAATTCCTGCGTGGATAATGGAGTTTTTTTCAAGGTGATCTCTGGAGAAAAAGAATTGGGCTTTATCTATTCCGGCAGGGTAAATAGCTGTAAATCAGGCGGATGTGCCGCAGAAACGGATGAGGTTAACTTAGCTTTTGAGTTCTTCGATTATTTTATGTTGCTTGATACATCGAAACAGGTAATTTGGGTAAAAATTTATAATTATCATGCCACGCATGGTCACGAAGTAATGAGCCGCGGCTGGCTGAACCAGTTCAAAGGCCTGGAACCGGGCAAATCGATTATATTTGGAAAAGACATCGAAGCCATAAGCGGGGCAACGGTATCTGCTTCGGCTATTACAGAAGACATTCAGCAGGTACTGGTTTGCATGTGATTTATTTAAAAAATTATGATGAATTTTGTAGTCAATCAAAATTCAATTCAAATGGCGTGGAAAACTGCTTTAACAGAAACGCTCTCTGAAAAATATAAAAGTACAATTGAGATAGATGATATTTCCGCTGTCAGCGGAGGCTCCATCAACGAAACGTTCACCATCTCAACCAATACAGGAAAATTTTTTGTAAAAAAGAATTCCGCTTCGCTATACCCTGAAATGTTTGAAAAGGAAGCGCGGAGTCTGCAAATATTGTCTGAGAAAAGCTTATTGAAAGTACCGGAAGTGATTGCTACAGGCCAATCCGAATATACCGCGTTTCTTATTCTTGAACATATTGAAAGCGGAAAAAGAGGTTCTGGTTTTTGGGATCGTTTTGCCAAAGGCCTGGCGCAATTGCATAAAAACAGCGCTGATTATTTTGGCCTCGATCATGACAATTATATAGGCTCGCTGCACCAATCAAATGTAAAACACGACAATTGGATTGATTTCTTCAGAACAGAAAGACTTGAAAAACAAGTAAAACTGGCCAGAGATAATGGACGGATGGGCAAGGCTGTTGTGAGCTCTTTTGAAAACTTTTACCGGAAATTACCTGATATTTTTCCTAATGAACCCCCCGCGCTCATCCATGGCGATTTATGGGGTGGAAATTTTATGGTCAACGGAAATGGAGAAGCAACGATCATTGATCCGGCCGTGTATTACGGTCACCGGGAAATGGATTTGGGAATGTCGCAATTGTTTGGTGGTTTTGACAGCGAATTGTATGAAGCCTATCAACGATATTTCCCACTTGAAAAAGGTTGGCAGGAGCGGATGGATTATTGCAATCTCTACCCCCTGATGGTGCATGTGAACTTATTTGGCGGCGGATACCTGAATTCGGTCCAATCAATTTTGCGAAAGTTCTGAACGAAAACGCAATAACTACACACTAAATAGTAATTTTGGAAGTCATTAAGTATCCAAAATCCAAGAGTATGTCATTCCTCGGCAACAAAATAAAGAGTCTGCAAAGCAAGGAAGTGGCAGTTGGTAATCTGTTGATCGGAGGAGATTATCCAGTTATTATTCAGTCGATGACCACGACACAAACAATGGATGTAAAAGCTACCATTGGACAAGTTATTCGATTAGCGGATGCCGGATGCGATATGGTCCGCATTACCGCCCAGAATATCAAAGAAGCACTGCAACTTGATACAATTAAAAATGCGCTGGTAAAAAAAGGATACGATTTGCCACTGGTTGCTGACGTACATTTTAATCCAAAAGTGGCGGAAGTGGCTGCCCAAATTGTGGAAAAAGTGCGAATCAATCCCGGAAATTATGTTGATAGAAATAACCTGAAAATTGAATTTACGGAAGCAGAATACCAGGCTGAACTGGAAAAGATCAGGCAGCGCTTATCGCCCCTGTTGGACATATGCAAAAAGCATAATACCGCAATTCGCATTGGCACCAACCACGGTTCGCTTTCTAACCGGATTCTTGCCAAATATGGAAATACGGCCGCAGGCATGGTTGAATCCGCTATTGAATTTGTTGAAATTTGCAGGAATCACCAATTTGAAAACCTGGTGCTTTCCCTGAAATCAAGTAATGTAAGGTTGATGATCGAATCGAATAAGTTGCTGGTGGCAAGGATGATTGAAAATGGCTATTATTACCCGCTTCACCTTGGAGTTACGGAAGCCGGAGATGGGAATGAGGGGCGCATAAAAGCAGCAACAGGCATTGGAAATCTCTTATTAAACGGGATTGGCGATACTATCAGGGTAAGCTTAACGGAGAAACCGGAAAATGAAATACCGGTGGCCAGACAACTGGTTGAATTGTATGGTAAAAGGAAAAGCGACCTGCCAACAATCAAAGTAGAAAAAATAATACTAAAGCGTTCTGTAAAATCTCTAAATACTGACAAACCGAAACCCCCTTTTGTTGTTTCGCAGGGAACGTCCAAATTGTCAGATTTCTATCTGGATAAGAATAACAACCTCAACAATGATAAAAGAGAAGTGATTGCCACCGAAACAGTACCTGTCTCTTTTAAACCTGACCGGAAAAATAAAACCGGTATTATTAAGTTGAGTTATTCGGATAAATCGAAAGAAATATTACAGTTAAGAGTTGCAGCAGAGTTTTCATACACCTATGATCTGGTAAAGGCTAATGGCATTTGTATCCACAACAATAACACTTCTACTGATGAAAAAGTACAATTGTCGTTTGATATTCTACAAGCGATGGGTTTGCGATTTTCCAAAGCAGAATTTATTGCATGTCCTTCGTGTGGTCGTACATATTTTAATATCCAGAATCATCTAAAAATGGTCAGGGAAAAGACCTCCCATTTAAAGGGTATTAAAATTGCTGTTATGGGGTGTATAGTGAATGGACCCGGAGAAATGGCAGATGCCGATTATGGATATGTAGGAAGTGGTATTGGTAAAGTGAGTTTGTACAAAGGATCTGAAATAATTTATCAAAATATTGAAGAAAAAATCGCAGTTGACACCTTAATTTCCATGATAAAGGAGTATGGTGACTGGAAAGATTAAAAAAAACCCAATAAAAAAGGTGGGCCTCGCGGCCCACCCTCAGGGAAACAATTAAGGTAAATTCAGCGAAACAATATTGCACGCAAACCACCGGGAACAAGCAATCCCAATGATTAAAGCAACATCATTTCATTTACCCCAAGCTGTCTCATTTGCTTGCCTTGTACCAATGTCGCTTTTATTTCGCCCAAATATAATACCATTTCTCTTAATTATCAAGTGGTTCTGAAAAATTACATCCTTCAAAAAATTCGCGTGAAAAAACATTCTTTTCATAGACCTCACCATTCAGGTATTTTAATTCATCAATTTCCTGTGGCGGAGGCTCGGGCGTTACACTGATAATTTTAAATTCTGTGCGGCGATTTGCCTGGTATTCCTCGTCTGTACATCTCGCACCGTCAACACAGTCATTTACGGGCATCGATTCACCATATCCTTTCGCAGTAATTCGCGCTTTGTCAACACCATATTCAATGATGTAATCTACAGCTGCTTGTGCTCTTTTTTGCGAAAGTTTCATGTTATAGGCATCACTTCCCCTGCAATCTGTATGAGAACTTAGTTCAACAGTTATCGGATTTTCCTGCATAATCCGTACAAGATTGTCCAATGCCGGTTTGGCATCTTCCCTGATGAACCATTTATCGAAATCGTAGTAAATATTATTAACAGTAAATACTTTCCCCTCTTTATGTTTTTCAAGCATTAAATCCCTGACAGGAAAATAAGTGTTTTGAACCTTTATTGAAGTGCCATCACTAAAATAGCCATTTTTTGTAGCTTTTATTGCATATTCGGTTCTCGGACTTATTTGAAGTTCGTATTGGCCTGCCGCATTAGTTTTTAATACAGTCACTTCATTGGTCTTCTTATTTAATACGAAGATGGTAGCGTTTTCAAGCGGTACGCAATCAATGCCTACATCGTCGCATCCCAATACTGTTCCTTCTACCTTTACCATGCTTTCAAATGCATAGATATCATCTTTTCCAAGTCCGCCAGGTCTGTCGGAGCTATACAAGCCCACACTTGTTCCCGGCAAAAACGCAAGGCCGAAATCGTCATAGGATGAATTCATAGGCGCCATCATATTTACAGGTTCACTCCAGGCACCGTTATCTTTTACCGAACGGAATATATCCAGTCCGCCATATCCTAAATGCCCTGATGAGGCAAAATACAAGGTACCATCTTCATGGATATAGGGAAACATTTCATTTTCGAATGTATTAATCGTAGCGCCCAGGTTTTTTGGTTCACCCCAACCATCGTCAGTCCATTCGGAAACATATAAATCAGTTCCACCAAAACCACCCGGCATGTCTGATACGAAATAGAGCATTTGATCGTCAGAAGACAGGGCGGGATGCCCAACTGAATATGTTTCGTTGTTCAAATCCAATTCAATGGGTTTTGACCATTTCCCATCAGCGAATTCAGATGAAAAGAGTTTTAATTTATTGGTTACCAGATTATCATTGTCCCTGGCTACCTTTTCTTTTTCGGTTCTTGTAAAATAGATCACATCTCCAGTACTGTTCAATACAGCAGTTCCGTCATGATAGAGATCATTCAGTTTGTTGGAAAAACCTTCTGCTTCAAAATAGGAAGGATTGTATACCGGGGCATTGGTATCTGCTTTTGCATAGAAAAAATTCAGGTAGGGTTCACCGGTCCAGTCGTAAGTGGGGTTCAGGTATTTTTTTAATTTCCTGTCGGAAGAAAATACAACACCATCGTCAAAAATAATCGGTGAGAAATCTGCATTTTCACTATTGATAGATGCAATATGATGAATTACATATGCATCATTTTTTGTAATCCATTTTTGGATTTCAGCGCTATATTCAGCGAAAAGTGCACCTCTCGGATCGTCCGCAACAAGTTCGGCATACAATAGGAACTGTTCTTTGGCTTCGTCATATCTTCCCAGGGTTCTTAATGTTTGGCCGTAATAATAATGATTGATCGGGTCAATGTGATCAAACTCAATGATTTGGGTGTACAATTCTGTTGCTTTTTGTTCATTATTTACTGAGCGATAGCAATCGGCCAGCATGATCATTGCCTCTTCTTTTCCTTCGCCATTTTTTTCAATGATCTTCTCGAGCATAGGGATGGCTACAGCATACTCATAGAATGTTACACGTTTGTCAGCTTTTTTAACGGACTGGGCGTCAATTTGGTTTGTTCCACCCATCAGGATCGCTAAAAAAAGTATAATGTATTTAGATTTCATAAGTCCTCTTTTTTAATGTATTTGATAAAAAGTTCGCTAGAAATATCTAGGTGTTAACATTCTGTTTTTAATGATAGGGATATTGTACTCGAGCATCACTTCATGCGATCCCCTGTTATATTGTTGGATTTCGTTCATGTAAATATCGTATGAATAACCAATTCTGAGATTTTTAGCGATTACAATTTCTGCTAATAATACAACAGCTTCTTTGGTTCTATACGAAGCACCCAGCCATAACACTTCTCTTATTAAAAGACTTGCATTGATATCCACCTGAACCGGTGCGTTTTGTGCGTATTTAATAAGAGTTGAAGGCCTTAATACCAAGTTGTCGCTCAGAGGAATCGCCACACCTGCCATTGCATAAAAGTGTCTGGCCAGGGTTCCGTAAACAGACTGAGAATTTGGTTTTTGAAGGTAACCGTATTCCTGTTCAAACAAGTGTTTTGATGACACACCTACGTAGAATCTTTCAGTATTGTAGTAAATACCAAAGTTGGCATCAGGAACGATTTGTTTTGAGAAACTACCATCCAGCACCACATCTGTTTCGTCTTGCACATTTAATTTATTTAAATCAAAATAGGTATGCTTAATACCAGCTTGAATGCCAAAAGAAAGGTGACCACGTCCTAATTTAATGCGGTAGGAAAAAGTTCCTATTGCACCGGTTGCCTGAAATGGTCCTAGTACATCCGTATAACAATAAAAACCAAGTCCAATGTGTTCATTCCTTAATGGAGATTGAATAGAGAATGAGAGTGTTTGAGGGCCATCATCAATGCCCACCCACTGGCGTCTTCCCACCATGGTCATGCTTAAGCCATCTCGTGATCCCGCATAAGCAGGATTGATGATCAGTTTGTTGAACATGTATTGGCTGAACAACGCATCTTGCTGAGCGAAAGCTCCTAAGCCAAGCATTGCTATCAATAGTGTAAATACTGTCCTTTTCATATCAGTAATTTTTAGTATTGTCAATTTTTATTGTTGATTCGCTCCGTGCATGAAAACCCATCCCGTGAACACTTTTTCTACACCTTCAATTTTAATGTAGAATACATAGTAATAGGTACCATCTGGTAACATTCTGTCTTTTTTGTTTTTACCGTCCCAATAAATTCGTGTGTTGTCATATCCTTCGAGGTAGTGAATTTCATCACCCCAGCGGTTGAACAGATATACCTTATTGTCAGGATAATTTTCAATGCCTTGAATAATCCAAGAGTCATTCATGCCGTCACCATTAGGTGTAAGTGCGTTGAAAATGATCAGGTCGTCGGGTGGCGTAGCGCCCTCTTGAACTTGCACATAAACCATAGCCGAATCACATAAATTTGTGAGCTCAGCATCGCATATTTTATAACAGAATACATCTTCTCCAGTAAAGTCTAAATTTGGCGTGTAGGTTATTGTACCATCCGAATTTATAACAACCATACCATTAGCAGGCTCATCGCAAATGCTGATACTTGGAATTCCTTCACTTGGATAGGAGTCGTTTAATAGAATATCAATAACAGTTGTTGTATTGAAATCGGTTGTGTCATAATCATCAACAGCCACAACGACATCCTCAGGAATGTTTTCCAGGTTGATCAGCACGGTGTCGTAATCATAGCACCCAGTCATACCATCAGTAACTTGTAAGATAAACACGGTAGGATTGGTATTCAGATTTACAGTAGTCGGATTTTGCTCATTAGGATCGACCAATAATTCTTCAGGTGTCCAGTAATAAGCATATAATCCTGAACCTCCGGTGGCTGATCCCGCAAGCGTTGTGCTTGTACCTATTTGAATTGTCTGATCAACTCCTGCATTCGCAACCGGATTGGCATTAATTATTAAAACCATTTCATCGGCAGCATCGTTACAATTGCCAGCAGCAAAAGCAGTAATGGTTAAAGTTACCTGACCACTCGCAATATCATTAGCGCCGGCTACGTAAACAGGGTTAAGAATGGTGTTATTATCAAACGATCCGTCACCATTTGTAGTCCACATTAATGAAACATAGTTTGTGGCTGATGAACTACCTATTTCGATGCTTGCGTCAGAAGCACATGTTTCGGCATCTTCACCCGCATAAACAGTTGGTTCAGGAACGAATTCCAGTATCATTTCATCAGAAGCATCACCACATGAACCTGATCCCATCGCTGTTAAAGTCAGTATAACGCTGCCTTCTGATAAATCGGCAGCACCAGGAGTATAAACTGGATTCAGGATAGTTGCATCGTTAAATGTACCATCACCTGAGGTTATCCAAAGTAGTGATTCATACATGTCAGCGGTGGCATCAATCAATTCATAACCATCTGTACCGCAAGTAAGCGCATCTTCACCTGCAAATACATCGGGTTGTAGCGTGATAGACAAGGTCATCTCGTCAGTAACATCAGGGCAAGACGTTTCACTGTAGGCAGTGATGAACAGCACCACGCTACCTGCTGAGATATCAGCATTACCCGGTGTATAGATCGGATTTAATAGGTTGTTATTATTAAAGGTACCATCACCATTCGTTGTCCATAGTAATGAACCGTAATTGTTAGCGGTAGCGTCTGCTATTGTATACGCATCATTGGCGCAAGTGTTTGCATCTTCTCCGGCAAAAACTTCTGGTAAAGAATTATAGGTAATGGTCATTTCATCAGACACATCACCACATGATCCAACGCCGTTAACAGTTAAAGTAAGGGTTGCGTTTCCAGCAAGCAGGTCGCCTGAACCGGCTGCATAAACAGGATTCAGAATCGTATTGTTACTGAACTCTCCATCACCGCTGGTTGTCCAGAATACAGAAGTATAGTTGTCAGCAGTAGCATCTGTTAATTCGTAAAGTTCAGTTTCACAAACAGTAGCATCTTCACCAGCAAAAGCGTAAGCTCCAGAGATGATGGTTAAAGTCATTTCATCTGTAGCGTCACCGCAATATGCATTTCCTTGTACGTCGAGTGTTAAAATAACTTCGCCTAACTCATCTGTAGCAGGCATATAAGTTGGATTTAAAGTATTGGCATCAGTTAATGAACCAGCACCATTATGCGACCAGGAAATAGCATTATAATTTTCGGCTGAAGCTCCTGTGACAGTGAAAGCAATATTCTGACAAGTTTGCTCATCAGGGCCGGCATATGCAGTAGGCGCACCTAATATATTTAATGTAGTTTCATCAGAAACTTCTCCACAAGAACCGTTTCCGGTAGCAGTTAAAGTAAATATAATCAAACCAAGCTCACCTTCTGCAGGGGCGTAAATTGGATTTATCGTCGAAGCATTATAAAGAATACCAGCACCATCAGTTGTCCAATGAATCGTTGTATAATTGGATGCAGATGCACCGGTAATTTCATAATTTGTTTCTTCGCAGGTTTGTCCTGCTGGACCAGCATCCACAACTGGTAGCGCGGTAATGGTTAATGTCATATCATCAGAAACTTCTTCACACGATCCATTACCATATGCTGTTAGCGTTAGTACTATATTTCCTGTTTCATTATCACCAGGTGTATATACAGTGTTCAGGCTGTTAGCATCATAGAATGTGCCATTTCCGCCTGTCCATTCAACGTAGCTGTAGTTTGAGGCAGTACCCTGTAATTCCATTGCACCATCTTCACATATTTCGGCATCAGGGCCAGCGTATACTAATGGTGTAGGTGTTATTGTCAGGGTCATATCATCAGAAACGTCTCCACAAGAACCATTTCCAAAAGCAGTAAGTGTCAGGGTAATAGCACCTGTTTCTCCTTCATCAGGAATATAAGAAGCGTTCAAGTCGTTTATGTCAGAGAATGTACCGTTTCCGCCTGCCCATTCAACGTAGCTATAGTTTGAAGCAATACCTTGTAATGTAATTGTACTATTTTGACAAACTTCAGCATCAGTACCTGCGTCTGCAACGGGTTTTGGCGTAATATTCAGTATCATGCTATCGTCAACATCACCACATGATCCTGTTCCATCCGCGGTAAGGGTTAAAATAACCTGGCCGATTTCAGCATTTCCTGGTGTGTAAGTTGGGGTTAAAGTGTTGGCGTCAGATAATGATCCTGTTCCATTATGTGTCCATAATACTGTGCTGTAATTCTGAGCTGAAGCATCTGTTACAGTGAACGACATCATTTCGCAAGTTTCACCATCAGAGCCCGCATCAGCAATAGCTCCAGCTGTGATTGTCAATGTCATTTCATCCGTATTTTCTACACATGATCCATTACCATAAACCGTCATTGTAAGTGTTATTGTTCCGGTTTCGCCAACAGCCGGCATATAGATAGGAGTTAAACCATTAGCTCCTGACATATTTCCAAGGCCATTGTGTGTCCATTGTATCGAACTGTAATTTTCTGCAGAAGCTTCAGTTACATGAAACATGGTCATTTCACAAGTTTCAGCATCAGGACCAGCATCTGCCATGGGAGCCGGAGTAATTGTTAATGTCATGCTATCTTCAGCAAATTCATCAGAACAAGCACCATTTCCATATGCAGTAAGTATTAATACAATTGCTCCTGATTCATTATCACCAGGTGTATAAACTGCATTCAGATCATTAACATTAGAGAAAGAACCAATACCACCTGACCACTCAACGTAGCTGTAATTAGAAGCGGAACCCTGCAACGCATATGCATTAGTTTCACAAATTTCAGCATCTGAACCAGCATCAACTGAAGGAGCAGGGTTAATATCTAATGTCATTTGGTCCTGAGCATTTTCACAATCTCCAATTCCATAAGCTGTTAGTGTTAAGATAATAGAACTAGTTTCACCAACACCAGGAGTATAAATTGCATTTAGATCATTTGCGTCTGAGAAAGTACCCATTCCGCCAGTCCATTCAACATAGTCATAATTTGCTGCAGATCCTTGTAAAGTATAAGTCTCAGTTTCACAAATTTCAGCATCTGCCCCAGCATCAACTAAAATTTGATCAGGTTCTGTTATAGAAACTGTTGTTTCATCAAAACAACCGTTATTATCTGTTACTATTACATTATAAGTTCCAGCAGCTAATCCTGTAGCTGTAGCCGTAGTTTGACCATCGCTCCATGAATATGAATAAGGAGTTGTGCCACCTGTTGCAGATGCAGTTGCTTCTCCATCGTTACCACCAAAGCAGGATACATTTGTTTGGGTGGTTATCGTTAGAACAAGTGTTTCAGGCTGGCCCACGTCGAGGGTACCTGAATCTTCACAGTTGTTTTCATCAACAACAGACCATGCGTAAGCAGTACCTGCGAGTATGCCTGAGAATACACCAGTATTATTAGTAGCCCCGTCGAAA
>JAZBOW010000245.1:0-4010 GCA_036351335.1 Bacteroidales bacterium
CCAGAATGCCTTTTTCAATTGTTGGGAATCCGAGATTGTCTATGATCTCAAATCCGGCACAGCCGAAAAAGTTGCCTGCAAATTGGGCACGGGCTTTTCGCATGGCGAGATTTCCATAAGTAAACATCCATACTTTCGGACGAGGATGATTTTTTGCAAAGGCATCCGTTTTTAAACGGATTTCCTCGAAAGCGTCTGCTCCCCGGTATGGATGCAGTATCTGAACATCCCCTGCCACAGCATTCATATGAAGTTTTGATGGCCGACCAGTAATGTTTTCAGAAGTATTTGGATACTGGTTGGTGCCGAGAATGGATTGTTTCCGCATCGCAATATCCATATGTTTCTTTTGGGCTTCCTTGTGTATCCTTTCCTGGATAAATCCTTGCCGGAAAGCTTCATAGTAGCCACCTTTTTCATCCACCTCAAGGAAAAGTTTCCACGCGTGCTGAATGAGTTCTGCTGTCAGGTTTTCAATGTAGTAGGAGCCGGATGCCGGATCGACCACTTTATCAAAAAACGATTCTCCTTTTAAAATGAGTTGCTGGTTGCGGGCAATGCGTTCAGAGAATGAACTTGGTTGTTCAAATACTTCGTTAAAGGGTAAAACGCTCAGTGAATGAACCCCACCTAAAATAGCAGACATGGATTCGGTAGTGGTTCTCAGCATATTTACATAAGGATCGTACAATGTTTTATTCCAACTGGTATTGGAAGCATGGATGCGTACTTTCGCAGCATTGGCATTATTTAATCCATAGGCGTTCGTCATTTTCGACCATAGGTACCTTGCTGCTCTGAATTTGGCAATTTCCATGAAATAATCGCCACTTATACCAAAATGCAACCTGAAGCGGGGTGTTATTTCGTCAATGTCGTGGCCTTTATCTGTCAGGTAGGTGAGGTAATCAGTCGCCATGGCCATCGTAAATGCTAGTTCGCTGACAATGCCCGAACCGGCGTTTTTAAAAACGTTGCCATTTAAGGTAACAAGCTGAAAATTGGGTAAATGTGATCCGGTATGGAACAGTTTACTTAAAATGCTAAAATCCATTTCTTTGGAAATGTAGAATTTACCACTACTACTGTATCGGCTCAGCGGGCAATATTCCAGTGATCCACTGACTTTTTCCAGGTCGCGGTTGTATTTTTTTGCCAGGCAATCAATGATCTGTACAATGGTGTATGGATCGTCGCAAGAAAAGTTCAGCTCCATAAAATCGGCCCGAATGTTTTTCAGCAGTTGTTCCACTTCTGATTCATCAGGTACTTTGCCGTTTTTGAAGATGAGTCCGAATGAATCCACACCTTTCATACGTATATCAAGCAGTTTTTCGTTCGCCTCTGCGATATTGTCAACCACTAGATCCTGACGCACGAGCCAGTTATTGCCTTTTATTTGGTTGCCTCTTACAAAGGGAAAATCGCCGGGCAGCACATTTTTTTGTGGGATATTTTCAAGGTCTTCTTCCCTGTAAAACGGTTGCACATCGAAGCCTTCATCCGTTTTCCAGACCAGTTTTCTATCATAGTCTGCGCCTTTCAGGTCTTGTATGATCTTTTCTTTCCATGCATCTGTTGAGACGGGTGGGAAATCCCGAAAAAGTTTTCCTTTCTCCATTTCTTTCACTTTTTTACGTCAAAATCAAGCCATTGTATATGTTGGCCGAAAAATTTTGGCAAAATTACTTTAAATAGTTGTAACAGTCAGGTTTTGTTAAATAATTAACAATTAAAACTACCAGTGATTTTACTTCACCAGATCCATTTCCTCAACCAGGTATCCGGCACCAGCAAACTTATCCAAAATGAACAGGAAATAGCGAATATCGAATGAGATATTGCGGCATACTTCAGGATCGTACATCAGGTCGCTCATAGTGCCTTCCCAGCAGCGGTCGAAATTTACACCAACCAGTTCGCCATCCGCATTCAGCACGGGGCTTCCCGAGTTTCCGCCGGTGGTATGGTTGCTGGCAATAAAAGCTACACGCATGGTTCCGTCTTCATCAGCGTACTGGCCGTAATCTTTATTCTGATATAATTCCTTGAGCCTGTCTTCCACCACATAGTCGTATATATTCGGGTCTTCTTTTTCCATAATACCTTCGAGGGTTGTGTAATGTTTAAAATGGACGGCATCACGTGGGTTGTACCCATCCACATAGCCATAAGTAACCCTCAGGGTGAAATTGGCATCCGGGTAAAATCTCTTCTCCGGTTCCATTTCCATTTGCGCTTTCATATAAATCCGCTGCAGGCTGTCGAGCCTGTTGTTAAGGATATCCCTTTGGTCTTTGATGTTATTCTGGTATAAAGCCATCATTTCCGAAGCCATTAGGTAGGCCGGGTCTTTTATGATTTTTTTATATTTTTTTGGCTTGTAATCTTCAAGCATTTCAAGCAACGCCTCTTCCTCATTAAAAATGGATTTGGAAAATACGTAGTCCGAATATGCTTCATAATCATTCGCATATTTGGCATGAACGGTATTGAAGAATTCAGGTTTGAAAGGCGGTGTCAGGTTTTCATCATATAATTTCAGCATGGCTGTCATCACTTCCTCATCAATGGGTTGATAATAATCTTTAAAGAAACTATTTGTCCGCCTTTTCAAGCTTTCAACTTCCTGTTTGATGGTCTCTTCATCAATTTCGTCGGCTTCGCTCAGCTCAACAAGTTTTGAAAAACTACGGGCAAAACTGACAATTTCCATAGCAAGTCCGGCTTCAGCAATATAATCGGTGGCAAGCGACAAAGGCTCCAACTGCTCATAAGTGGCCTCGAAGGCCGGAATTAAGCTGCCATATTTCGTCTGTATTTCGCTGGAACTTGCACTCCATTCATTAAACTCAGTTTCATATGCCTGTTTTTTCTCAATGCCATCCAGTCGTTCAATGCCCCCGTTTTCGCCGATCATTTTTTTCCAGTAATTGGCTACCCGCGCATCTTTTGAAGCATATTGAATTCGCACTTTCGGATTGGTAGATGTATATTTATTGAAAATATCAAGTCGTGTCTCGCGAAGTTTTATTTTATGCGGATTGCCTGATTCGGTTATCATTTCAACAGCATAGGAAGGCAAGTATTCGTTGGTGCGGGCAGGATAACCGAAAACGAAAGTGAAATCACCTTGATCAACCCCTTTTAATGAAATGGGGAAATGATATTTTGGTTTATAAGGGATATTATCTTCGGAGTATTCAGCAGGTTTGCCGTCTTTATCTGTATATATTCTGAAAATGGAGAAATCACCTGTATGTCTTGGCCACATCCAGTTGTCGGTGTCGCCGCCAAATTTGCCAATATTAGAAGGCGGTGCGCCCACCAATCGTACATCTTTAAATGTTTCGGTGATGATCATATAAAAGGCATTGCCTTTAAAGAAAGGTTTAATGGTGGCCTGGTATTCCGAATCCTTTTCAAATGCTTCGATGATCTTATCGCTGTTTTCTTTTATTTTTTTATCCCGATCTGCTTCACTCATGGTGGGTTCAACACCTTCCAACACTTGGTTTGTAACTTCTTCCATGCGCACCATCAGGGTAACTGTTAGGCCGGGGTTGGGGAGTTCCTCGTCCTGGTTCATGGCCCAGAAACCATCGGTGAGATAGTCATGCTCAATGCTACTATGGCGCTGGATGGCACCAAAACCACAATGATGATTGGTGAGCAGCAAACCTTTGTCTGAAATAATTTCAGCGGTACATCCGCGACCAAACAATACAATGGCATCTTTCAGGCTGGAATGGTTGATGGAATAAATGTCTTCGGCAGAAATGTTCATGCCCATGGCTTTCATTTCCTTTTCATTCAATTGCTCCAGCAGCATGGGTATCCACATGCCTTCGCCGGCGATTCCGGAAAGTTTGAAAAACAGGGAAATAACAACAATTATAATATACTTTTTCATTTGATTTAATTTGGTTTTATTGAAGAGCAAAATTATTGAAAAATGGCCTCTTACGAGTTGTTTTAGGATGAAATCACCCTCAATATTGAATATTTAG
>JAZBOW010000246.1:0-21714 GCA_036351335.1 Bacteroidales bacterium
GCCATTGATCTTGCTGTTGTGGCAGCCGTGTTGTCGTCAGCAGATGATCAGCCGGTGGGGAATAATATCTGTTTTGCAGGCGAAGTTGGACTTTCCGGCGAGATCAGGGCGGTTTCACGAGTCGAAAACCGGATTTCAGAAGCCGAAAAATTAGGCTTCGAAAAGATCATGATCTCCAAATACAACCTGAAAGGCATCGACAAAAAAAAGCAGAAGATTGAGATTATCCCCGTGGCCAATATCCGTGATGTGGTGAAACTTCTGTATTAATTCCCGATCATTAAAAAGAAAAGACAAACAGGTTCATATACCGCTTTTTTCTAAGTATAAAACCATCAAAAAACAGCAAAGTCATCATAATTAAGAATATGCCAATAACCAGTCCGTTGCCAGATAATATTGAGCTGGCGGTAAATACTGAATGGCTGAACATGGCGGTTATCTGGGAAAAGAAGCCTGAGATATATCCCGAAAATAACACATAATACCGGCTTATAAAGGAACCATCGATAAATGAAATGATGCCAAGTGCGAGCAAAATGGAGCCTATAATGACAAGCCAGTATAACCAATTTCCAACGTTTGGCTGTTCCTTTTGTTGCAATTCCACAGCTTCAATGCTTTGCATCACCCTGCCGGTAAACCCATCAGGTGCTTTTTCAATGAATTCGTCATTCAATAATGCTTTGATGATCTTGTCTTCCTTTTCCATGTCAGTCAAATTTAATAAACAGCTATTTCCGCTGTCGCTATTTTTTCAGCAATCTCTTTTAGCTTATTGCGCAACCTGAAAAGTTTCACTTTTACATTTGAAACTGTCAGGCCGGTAGTTTTACTGATCTGCTCCACCGAATTTTCTTCATAATAGTACAAAGTCAACATGAGTTTTTCTTCGGGAATGAGTTCCGTTATCGCCTTTTCAATCAGTTTGTGTTTGGCTTCTTTTTCTTCCAATTCTTCAGTCATTGCATCTTCATGCTGTGAAACGATATTTTCAAACCTTTCTTCAATTGGATTACTCAGGTACTTGCTTTTTCTTGTTTCTGAGATAGCCGTATTGTATGTAATGCGATAGATCCACGTTGAAAAACCCGCTTCTTTCCTGAATTTTCTTAATGAACTGAACGCTTTTACAAATGCATCCTGGGCAATTTCTTCCGCCAACTCACGGTTATGCACAATGCCCAATGCCAGACTGAAAACACGGTCTTTGTATTTGTCAACCAAAAGTGCATACGCATTGCGGTTTCCATTCAGCACCTGCCCGATGATTGTTTCGTCGGCTTCTCTCATTTTTTTGTTTGACGCACAACTTTCTCTTTGGTTACAAAGGAGATGTTCCTACAAAGATATTCACCTTTTTCAATTACTTTTGTGGGTTCCTTTTCAAACTTTAAATGATGAAAAAATTAATTGCGCTATTTTTAATATTTGCAGCCATAACAGCTCATGCCCAGTTCGATACCTATTTTCTGGATAAAACCCTGCGGATGGATTATTACCACAGTGGAAATCATGAAACAGAAATTTATTCTTTTGATGAACTGATTGAAGAACCGTATTGGGGTGGCTCAAAAGTAAACCTTGTGGATACTTTTGCTTTCGGAAAATATATGATGAAGGTTTTTTTAGCGGAGAATGATTCACTGCTTTACTCACGGGGCTATTCCTCTTTATTTGGAGAGTGGCAGACCACCCGTGAAGCGGAAGAAACCTGGCGTACACTGTCTGAAGCCGTTGTTTTTCCTTATCCAAAACAACAGGTTAGGATTGAATTATACAGCCGGAATTGGGATGGTATTTTTGAAAAGAAATTTGAATATACTGTTGACCCCAATAATTACTTTATAAAAAAAGAAAACCGCCTTTCCTACCCGGCTTTTGATGTGCTGATTTCAGGCGAACCACAAACAAAAGTAGATATTGTCATCCTACCGGAAGGATATTCCCAGGATGAAATGGGGCTGTTTATTGAAGACTGCCAGAAGTTTGCCACCGATCTTTTTGCCTTTTCCCCTTATGATGAGAATAGGGACAAGTTCAATATCAGGGGCATATTGGCACCTTCAAGAGAATCGGGAGTGGATATTCCGGCTGATACTGTTTGGAGAAACACCCTGATGAACTCGAGTTATTATACATTTGATAGTGAACGTTACCTGATGACCTTTGATAATAAAAGTGTCCGCGACCTGGCAGCCAATGCGCCATACGACCAGATTTACATACTCGTGAACAGTGATAAATACGGTGGGGGGGCCATTTTTAATTATTACAATGTAAGCGTTAACAGCAATATAAAATCAGCACAGATACTTTCCCACGAATTTGGTCATGGCTTTGCCGGATTAGGTGATGAATACTATGATTCTTCTACATCCTACGAAGAATTTTACAATATTGCTGTAGAACCCTGGGAGCCCAACCTGACCACGCTAATTGATTTTGAAAGCAAATGGAAAGATATGCTGAAAAAGAAAACGCCTGTTCCCACGCCTGATATTGCAGAAAACTATGATGTATTGGGAGTTTTTGAAGGTGGCGGATACATTGCAAAAGGCGTTTACCGACCCATGCACGATTGCATGATGCACACATTTAAAGAAACGACCTATTGCCCGGTATGCAAACGTGCTATTCAACGAATGATCGATTTTTATTCAGAATAACAACCAGTTCATTTATTCCTTTATTAAAATTTCTTAATCAAGCTGTGTTTTTATAACATTTCAAGCTATTTTACGTATTAATACTAATACTAAAAAATGAACCATGATTATTAAAAGTGATATTGCGATAAGCGACTCGGGCTTTGTTTTTAATCCGGCTACCGGGGAGTCATTTACCGTCAATCCGATTGGTGCTGAAATCCTTCAATTATTGAAGGAAGATAAATCCCTGCAGGAAGCAACAGAGGCCATCCTTGAACGATATAATGTAGATGAAACATCGGTTGAAAAAGACCTGAATGATTTTATTGCGATGTTGAAACACCATTCCATATTGGCAAAAGATGCGTAAAAGAAAACTGACCATCGGTGTAACAGGCTTAAATGCCATTGACAGCCCGGGTCCGGGAGTTCCTGTCATTCGCGGGCTGAAGGAAGCCAAAGCATTCGATGTAAGGATCATAGGTTTGTCCTACGAATCATTGGAACCGGGGATTTACATGCACGACCTGGTGGATAAATCCTACCAAATTCCTTATCCTTCAGTAGGTATTGATACCCTTTATGAGCGGATAAAATATATCCATGCACAGGAATCACTGGACGTGATCATCCCCAATTTTGATGCAGAATTATTTTCATTCATCAGGCTGGCACCCGAACTGAAAAAGATGGGAGTCCATACCTTCCTGCCAACAGCCTTGCAGTTTGAAGAACGGCAAAAGACAAACCTGCCTGAGTTTGGCAAAAAATATAACATACATGTTCCTGAAAGCGATGCTATTTTTTCAGCAGATAAAATTACTGGAACCCTCAAAGATTTCAAATACCCGGTAGTAGTGAAAGGCAGGTATTATGATGCGATCATCGCTTACAATCCAGAACAAGTTACTTCTGCGTTTCATAAAATAGTCGCCAAATGGGGGTTGCCCATCATTATCCAGGAATTTATTAAAGGAACTGAGTATAATGTGGTTGGATTGGGAGATGGAAAGGGAAATACCATCGCTGCAGTACCCATGCGAAAGCAATACATTACCGATAAAGGAAAAGCCTGGGGTGGTATTGCTATCACGGATGAAAAACTGCTCGAAATGACAAGACGTTTTGTACAAGAAACAAAGTGGAGAGGTGGCTTTGAGTTGGAACTCATGAAGAACAGCAAGAATGAGTATTACCTGATGGAAATCAATCCCCGGATTCCGGCCTGGGTGTACCTGGCAGTTGGCGTCGGACAAAATATACCGGAAGCCTTAACATTGCTTGCAATCGGTGAAGAAGTGGAGCCTTATACCACTTTTGAGCATGGAAAAATGTTCATTCGTTATTCGTGGGATATGATCGTCGATTTGAAAGACTTTGAAAAGATATCTACGACCGGAGAATTATAAAAATATTGAAATTACATAGTGATGGAAAAACAAAGATATGAACGTCCGCTGATCAAAAAACTGGAGAGCAATATGCCCAATAAATTTGGTACCCGGACGGAGTATTTGCCGATAACACACATAGAAAATGTGGCTGTGAAGGACCTGATCAAAGAACATGGATCCCCTTTATTTGTCATTTCTGAGAAAGCTATTCGCAACAATATACGCAAGGCAAAAAAGGCTTTCGAAAACCGATATCCCAAAATTCAATTTGCCTGGTCTTATAAAACGAATTACCTGGATGCCGTGTGTCGCACTTTCCACCAGGAAGGATCCTGGGCCGAGGTAGTTTCAGGTTTTGAATTTGACAAGGCATTGAACAACCAGGTGGATGGATCAAAAATCATTTTTAACGGACCGGATAAGTCAGAAGATGATCTTAGAAAAGCCGTGGCCCACAATGCATTGATCCATATCGATCACCTGGATGAATTATACAGCCTTCAGGAAATAGCCAAAGAAAGCAGTAAAAAAGCCCGCGTGGCAATTCGTGTCAACATGGATACGGGCATTTATCCTATGTGGGATCGCTTTGGTTTTAATTATGAAAACGGGCAGGCCTGGGATGCGCTGAACAAAATTATGCGATCTGAAAATATGGAGTTGATAGGACTTCATACCCATATAGGTACTTTCATGCTGTCGCCCAATGCGTATGCCGTTGCGGCGGGGAAACTGGCTGACCTGGCCATTGGTATCAAAGATAAATACCAGCATGAAATCCAATATATAGACATGGGTGGCGGTTTCGCATCAAAAAATAATTTGAAAGGCAGTTTTCTGCCCGGAATTGATACCAATCCAACGATTGATGATTTTGCTGAAGCCATTACGACAGCGCTGATCAACAGCAACTTCCCCCCTGATAAATTGCCGTTGTTAATATTGGAAACAGGACGTGCTTTAATTGACGACACCTCACATTTGTTGGGAACCGTCATCTCTAATAAACGATTGTCGGACGGCCGGAGAACAACGATTATTGACATTGGCGTGAATATCTTATTTACTTCCTTTTGGTATGATCATAAGATCTCACCTGCACAGCCCTTTACCCATTATACCGAAGATACAGTGGTATATGGTCCTTTATGCATGAATATTGATGTGATTCGTGAGAATGTGAACCTGCCACTGATGAACAAAGGCGATCATGTGGTGATACAAAGTGTGGGAGCTTATAATATGACCCAATGGATGCAGTTTATTACCTTAAGACCACGCATCGTGATGATCGACACGGATGGAAATGTGCATGTGATCAGGGAAAAAGAAAGCCTCGACAGGCTATTAGAGCTGGAAAGAATTCCAAAACACCTGGAAAAATTCGACCTGTAGCATTAAATTGGTAAATTGCTACAGTTTTGAGGACAACCGAAAACATAGGGCTTAAAAATGATCCGCTTTCAGATATCCTGAACAGCCTTCTCTATAGTTATTCCCAGGTCTTTTTCTCCAAGAACAAAGTATTCGCAGCGATACTTGTTATCGTTACTTTTTTCGATGTGTATGCCGGTATTGCTGGTTTGCTTGCCGTGATAATTGCGAATACAACAGCCATTGTCCTTGGGCTGAACCGCGAAAAGGTCGCTTCAGGAGCCTATGGTTTTAATGCTTTGATGGTGGGTTTGGGCATTGGTATTTACTACCAGCCATCCGCGGAGTTTTACATTGTGCTGCTGTTCATTTCCATGCTCACCCTGTTTTTTACCATCGGTACCGAAGGTATTTTGGCAAAATATGGCTTACCCTACCTGAGTATCCCGTTCCTGTTTGGTATCTGGATGGTGATCATCGCCAGCCGTGGATATGCATCCTTAAGCATCAGCGAAAGGGGAATTTACAGCCTGAACGAAATGTATGCCATCGGTGGGATGACGATGGTGCAGTTGTACGAGTGGTTTAATTCGCTGGCTATTTTTGAGTCTTTGCGGATTTATTTTAAATCGCTTAGCGCCATATTGTTTCAGTATCATATGTTCGCCGGAATGCTGATCGCTGTAGGACTGCTTTTTTATTCCCGGATTGCTTTCCTGTTGTCATTGATTGGTTTTTTTACAGCCTATTATTTCTATTACATCATTGGTGCCGACATCAGCGAATTAAGTTACAGTTATATTGGATTTAACTACATTCTGACAGCCATTGCCGTGGGGGGCTTTTTTATTGTTCCCTCAAAACGTTCGGTGCTTTGGGTGATGCTACTTACACCGCTGGTCGCTATTACCATATCCAGCACTACGTATTTGTTTTCATTTTACGGACTTTCTATTTTTTCATTGCCGTTTAATATCATTGTGATCCTGTTTCTTTATGTGTTAAAATTCAGGGAAAACAGGATTGAAACGCTTTCGCCGGTCAATGTCCAAATGTATTCTCCGGAAAAACATGTGTATAATTACAACAATTATGTGTCGCGTTTTGGCTCATTGCCCTGGTTCGCCATGAAATTGCCGTTCTGGGGTGAGTGGAAAGTAACGCAGGCGCACCAGGGCGCACATACCCATAAAAAAGAATGGCAACATGCCTGGGATTTTGAAATTGTGGATGAAGAAGGAAAAGCATATGATAAATCTGGAAACCGACCAGAACATTATTATTGTTTTAACAAACCGGTAACTGCTCCTGCTGATGGTGTAATTGAAGAAGTGGAAGATGGCATTGAAGACAATCCCATCGGGGATATGAACCTGGAAAAAAACTGGGGCAACAGTATCGTTATCAAACATGGCGAAGGCTTGTATTCGCAAATCAGCCACCTGAAAAAAGATAGTATTAAAGTAGTTAAAGAACAAGTGGTGAAGCAAGGGGAATTGCTGGGCCATTGCGGAAATTCAGGCAGATCGCCCATACCGCATATTCACATGCAGTTCCAGGCAAATCCATCTATTGGTTCCGAAACCATCAAATACCCGTTCTCGGCTATTGTAAACAACAAAGATCAAACGTTCAAATTTGAGACAACAGCCATTCCTAAACTGGATCAAATAGTGGCTAACCCGATCAGAAATGAGGTGCTGCACAGCGCTTATCATTTTATTCCCGGTCAGGTGCTGCAGTTTGAGATGAAGAAACAGAAAATTGAATGGTTGGTGGAGTCGGATATTTATAAGAACACCTATATTCTGTGCAAGACAAGTGGTGCCAAAGCTTTCTACAGGCAAATAGGTGATGTGTTTTATTTTACCAGCTACGACGGCAAAAGAGATGCCCTGCTTTATTACTTCTTCCTCTCATCGTTTAAAGTTGTAACGGCCTATTATAAGGGTATGAAAATAAAAGACGCCTATCCATTGTCCCTGTACCCGGGAAAATTCATCAAGCTTATTCAGGATTTTTGTGCGCCCTTTTTCAAGTTTCTGACTACCCGTTTCGAACTGGCATATACATCTCTCACAGAAAAAGGAGATCAAACGGAAATCATACTGGAATCGAAGGCATATTTTGGGTATCAGCAGTTGCAAATGCCCAATTTTGAATTTAAAATTTTGATTGATTCAAAAGGAATCAGTGAAATCCTGACAAGTACTGAAGGTAAGGAAATAAAAGCCGTAAGGATTTTATAAATGAAACGATTTAAATCGATTACCGGGTTTTGGCTTGGCACCATCCTGTTTGTAGGTGCCTCTTTAACAGCATCAGGCCAGCAGATGGATTACCGCTACGTAGATTCAGCCACCTATCAATTGTACATCCATCAAAGCTGGGATTCGTTGATTGAAATTGGTAAAACTGCGATCAGAAATAATACCGATTATTATTACCTGCGGATGCGAATGGCTGAAGCATATAACGCAAAGGAACAATATCTTTTAAGCGCTCAGTCATTTGAAAAAGCCAGGGAATTTAACCAATCCGATCCAAATGCAAGTGCCGGTTTGTACTATGCCTATTTAAATTCAGGGAAGAAAACTCAGGCATATCATTTAAGTGAGCAATTTGCAGAAAGCCTGAAGCAAAAATTATCTATAAAGCCTAAAATCGTGGATTTTACGGATGTTTTTGGAGGTTACATCTTTTCAAACAACGCGGCTAAGAATGGGGATATAATTTTACTTGATACTTTAACTAGTTACGGAGAACAAGCATTATTCGGGGATGAGAAATATATTCATGCCGGATTGATGTTCAACCTGACACCCTCGATCAGTTTATATGCCGGGGGCAGTTTTATTGATATTGCGAAGACAACCCGGTTTCAATATCATCTGATAAATACGGGTAAATCCCCTCCTATAGATGGCCCTGGTGGTTGGATCAATTATCAATATTTCCCAATTGTATTGGAGTTTGAAGAAACATTCGTTTCCAATATAAAACAATATGAACTGTACTTTAATGGTAAGTTGCAATTAGACCAGGGATGGGCAGTCAACTTGTTTACCAATTTGCTTTTTATAAATACACCGGTAATCCGGCAAGTCCGGTATGCAGAAAATATACGCGATACACTAAGGTATAACCCTATGAACGGAAATATTCAGATGATCACCTACCAGGATGAAAAAATTGACTTTATAGAAAGCGATTCTTCCTTTGTAAATTGGCTAGTAGGATTCAACTTGCAAAAAGATTTCGGACTGATCAACCTTGGTTTAACGGGGACTTATTCAGAATTGTCAGGCGCACAGCAGGGTCAAGTAGGATTGTCGTGTTTTTACTACCCACTGGGCAGCACAAAGCTATATGGAAAAACAGAGCTAACAGGCTTTTTTGAATTTAATGAATACCTTGGTGATGATCAGCGACTTATTTTCAATCAATTGATAGGGGTTAAATTATTTACAAAGACCTGGCTGGAAGCTCAATATCTGTCAGGAAACCTGAACAATACGAATATCAAACAAGGGTCAGGAATTTATAACCTGCCCGAAAAGGTCAATTTTATTGCAGGCTTAAATCTTCATATATTTGCCACCGATCATTTGGAAATAAGCCTGATATACAATTATTCGGATAAAAACGGGTTGTATAGTAACCAGGATATAAATAACGGTGAGATCAATAATTATTCATTTAATTACCAAACACAAAGTGTCATAGGAGGCATCAAATGGACGTTCTAAAAAAAGTATTGGTATTCGGATTATTACTGCTAAACCCAATGCTGTTTGCGCAGGATTTTACAAAGTTGCAGGAAGTATTTGAAGAAACTTATGAACTTGAATATTCGGGAGAATACAGCAAAGCCATTGGCTTGTTGAAAGAGGTATACAATGAAGAATCCTATGAGATCAACCTACGTTTGGGTTGGCTGACTTATTTATCGGGTAATTTCACGGAAGCCATTCCTTATTATCAGAAAAGCATCCAGCTAAAACCCTTATCTGTTGAGGCAAGGCTGGGTTTGGTATATCCGGCATCTTCGGTAGGAAACTGGACGCAGGTAGAGACCATGTACAAGGAAATTTTAAAGATCGATCCGCAAAATTCGCTGGTAAATTATCGCATGGGACTGATCAATTATGGCCGTGAAGATTTTAATGCGGCCGCCCAGTATTTCCAAAAAGTAATCAACCTGTATCCTTTTGATTACGATGGTATCATCATGATGGCCTGGACCAATTTCAAGCTTGAGAAACCGCGCGAAGCCAAAGTGCTGTTCCAAAAAGCCTTACTGATAAGTCCGGGAAATGAATCAGCACTCGAAGGGCTGGAACTGCTCAAGTAAATATTAAGTTTTCCGCAATACCTTATTATCTTTTCGATCTTCTTCTGTTGCGTTTGAACATTTTTCTGTATTTCCTCCTCAACCTGTCTTCAAATCGTTTCTGAATAAAATGTGCAACTGCAATGACTAGTATTAAGAGTAAACAGATCAGTATAATTTCAGAAAACCCCATTTTTGGTATAGCAATACTTAATTTAAAAGCTTAGTCAGATGATAAAAATAAGCAATAAATTTTAAGTAAAGCGTCTGGTAGTTTAGCGACTGCCAAGGCAAAAGACCTGAACGGTTTAAAAAGCATCATTAAGCCCACTGAAAGCTGAAGCCCGCCTGAATGACAAAAGTCGGGTAGGCCGATTCAGCGGGTTTTTATTTTTAATCCATCAATTGTAGGTCCATTTGGCGGTTGCCCAGATCCACTTTTTTTACCAACACCCGAACTTTATCGCCCAGGCGGTAAATATTTCCATGTGATTTGCCGATGATTCGGTAATTATCTTCATCCAAATAATAATAATCATCTTTCAACTCGTTAAAGCGGATCAAACCCTCGCTCTTACTTTCATCAATTTCAACAAATATACCCCACTTGCTAACACCTGAAATACTGCCGTCAAGTACCTGGCCTACTTTATCGGTCATGTATTCAATTTGTTTGTATTTAATCGATGCGCGTTCGGCTTCCGAAGCCAGTTTTTCCATATCGGAAGAATGCTGGCATTTGTCTTCCAGCGAATCCTTTTTAACGGAATTACCACCATTCAGGTACAATTCAAGCAACCGATGCACCATCAGGTCAGGATAGCGCCTAATGGGTGATGTGAAATGCGTATAATACTGAAAAGCAAGGCCGTAATGACCTATGTTGTCTGTTGAATAAATCGCCTTTGCCATTGTTCTGATAGCGATGCTTTCGATCATATGTTCTTCACCCCGACCTTTGATTTTTGTGAAAAGCTCGTTATAAGAACTTGCCAATTGTTTATGAGAACCTACGTTTAGCCTTAAACCCAGTTTACCCAAAAATTGGACGAAGGTGTTTAATTTTTCCGGGTTGGGTTCGTCATGTATTCGGTAGACAAAAGTTTTAGGTGTTTTTCCGTCTTTGGGTTTGCCGATCAGTTCCGCCACTTTCTTGTTGGCCAGCAACATAAACTCTTCTACCAGGTGGTTTGATTCTTTCTGCTCCTTCACGAATGTTTCAATAGGTTTCCCGTTTTCATCAAGCCTGAATTTGATCTCTTCCGAATTGAAATTAATAGAGCCATTGGCAAATCTTTCTTTTCGTAAAACAGATGCCAGCAAATGCAGTTGAAGGATATCTTTTGAAAACTCCCCTTCTTCCGTTTCAATGACCTGCTGCACTTCGCCGTAGTTAAATCTTCTGTCGGAATTAATGATGGTTTTTCCAAACCATTGCTCCAGCACTTCAGCCCGGTCATTCATTTTAAATACTGCTGAAAATGTCAGTTTATCTTCATTGGGTCGCAGCGAGCAAACATTGTTCGACAGCACTTCGGGTAGCATCGGAATTACCCGGTCGACGAGATAAATGGAAGTGGCCCGGCTATAAGCCTCTTTATCAATAGATGATTTGGGTTGCACATAGTGTGAAACATCTGCTATGTGAATACCCACTTCCCAGAGCCCATCCTTAAGCTTTTTCAGGGAGAGCGCATCGTCAAAGTCTTTGGCATCAAAAGGGTCGATGGTGATGGTCCATGTATTCCTGAAATCTTTTCTTTTTTTAATCTCTGACTGTGAAATACGGATATCAATGTTCTCGGCTTCTTTTTCCACATTTTTTGGAAATGAAAGCGGAAAATTATATTCAGCCAGGATGGATTGCATTTCTACATCATTATCACCGGGCTTACCCAGCACATCAACGATCTCACCAAAAGGATTATTGGAGTGTTCGGGCCATTCGGTAACTTTGGCAATTACCTTCAACCCGTTTTCGGCACCTTTTACCTGGCTTTTCGGGATGAAAATATCATAAGGCATATTGTCGCTATCAGGAATAACGAAACCAAAGTTTTTGCTTAATTCCAGGACACCGACAAAGTTATTTTTCTTACGTTCCAGTATTTCAACGATCTGCCCTTCCTTTTTATGGCCTTTACGTCTTGGAAAAATAAATACTTTTACTTTGTCGCCATGCAATGCATGATGCACATTGTTCGCCGCTATAAAAATATCATCACCACCATCATCATTTGAAATATAAGCTTTCCCGGTTTTTTTCAGATCCACTGTTCCGGTAACATACTTTTTAATGTTGGCAATTTCTGTCTGGCTGGCAGCATTCAATTTGTATTTACCGGGCTTCTCCTCAAGTAGTTCTCCGGCTAACTTTAACTCTTCCAGAATATTGAATACAAGATCTCTACTTGCTTGATCGCGTAAGCCGAGATGTTTGGATATTTGTTTGTAATTGAATGCCCGAAATGGATTTTCGGAAAAAGTACTGAGGATGACACCCGCTAATGCACTCTTTGGGCGTTGTGTTTTTTTATGTTTTTTTCTCATTATAAGTGTTTATAATTTTACTGAGACAGCTCTCAGAGATTGCAAAAATTTAAAGCGTGAATTTAGTGATAATTACGCTCCCATTTTCTTAAAAAGGACTAAATTCCTGAACAGGTATGGATGATATAAGTTTTTTCGTGTATTCGTGTTGCGGATGGAAGTATACCTGGTCAGCTTCCCCGGTTTCGATGATCTTCCCGTCTTTCATCACCATAATACGATCTGACATATAACGGACCACCGAAAGGTCATGTGAGATAAAAATATAGGTAAATCCAAATTCCCTTTTCAGGCTGTTGAGCAGGTTTAAAATGCGAGCCTGCACGGATACATCAAGCGCTGAAACCGCTTCATCGCAAATAATAAATTTGGGATTAAGTGCCAGGGCACGGGCAATTACGATTCGCTGGCGTTGTCCACCTGAAAATTCGTGTGGGTACCTGTTGAAAAAATCCTTTTTCAATCCTACCTTTTCAAGCAGTTCTTCGGCTCTTTTTCTTCGTTCTTTACGGTCTTTGTATAATCTATGTACCTTCATCGGTTCAATGATAGCTTCGCCAATACTGAGCCGTGGGTTTAATGAGGAATAAGGATCCTGGAAGATGATGTTAATACTTTTTCTTTCCTTTTTTAATCCGGAACCTGAAAGCTGCACAACATCTTTCTCATCAAAATAGATATGGCCGCTGTCGGGTTCTATCAGGCGGAGGATGCTTCTGCCGAGGGTTGTCTTTCCACAGCCAGATTCGCCCACAAGCCCTAGGGTTTCCCCTTTCATGACATCAAAGCTTACATGGTTTACAGCATGCACATATTGTATTGGGTTGCCAAGTATATTCCTCTTTGACACGTACTTTTTTTCCAAATTTTTCACTGAAAGGATATCAGGCATAGCATGATGATCATCTGGCTTATTGCTTGCTTGTTTTGGAATTTGTTCTTTGGGTTTATTTTCAAGAAAATCATCAATGGTAGGCAGTATGTATGGTTTACCGTGCAAAGGCGGGCGACAAGCCATCAAGCCTTTTGTGTAAGGATGTTGAGGGTTTTGAAAAACTTTGTTAACCAAACCTTCCTCAACAATTTTACCCTGGTACATCACCGCCACTCTTTCAGCTACTTCCGTGATGACTCCCAGATCGTGGCTGATGAATAAAAGGCTCATGCCAAATTCTCTGCGTAGTTCGTTTAGCAGCAAAATGATCTCTTTTTGAACGGTAACATCAAGCGCTGTTGTGGGCTCATCAGCGATGAGCAAATCGGGTTTATTGGCAACCGCCATTGCGATCATTACGCGCTGCTTTTGTCCTCCGGATATTTGATGCGGATAAGATTGGTAGATTTCTGTGGGTCTCGGCAGCTTCACTTTTTTAAACAAATTTAATACCTGTTTATAGGCTTGTTTTTTAGGTATATGCTGGTGTAAACGGATGATTTCAGATACCTGTTCACCGCATTTGATCACCGGATTTAAAGCCGTCATCGGTTCCTGGAAAATCATGGAAATATGATTGCCACGGTAAGACCGCATCCTGCTTTCATTAAGACGGAGAAGATCCTTGCCTTTATAAAGAATTTGTCCGCCTGATATGATCGCCTGAACTGGCAGCAACCCGATAATGGCAAGAGCCGTAATTGACTTGCCCGATCCTGATTCACCTACCAAACCGATGGCTTCTCCTTTTTTGATTGAAAAACTGACATCCTGAACAGCATAGCTATATACCGAATCGTTTTTGAATTGAATCGACAGTTTGTTTATTTCAATTAAGCAGGGGTTTTCCATATACATTTCAAAATTACTGAAATATCGAAAGCCTTGCGTAAAATATTAGTCTCGCTGAACTTTTCGTTGGCTTAAATGTTAAAACATATGCCGAAGGAACAGAAATCTTAACAGTGCGTTAACACTATATGTTAAATAACTATTAATATTGGTTAATTTAACAAATCTTGTAAGGTACTCTGAGTAAATTCGACTGTTATTAATAATCATTAATAACTAAAAACATGAATAAAAAGGTACTAATATTTACGACTGTATTAAGCGCCATCATTTTAATTGCCGGCTGTAAAAAAGAGGATAAAGATGAAACACCAGCTACCTACACGGTAACACAAAGTGATCTTAACAAAGCCGCAACGGCCGAAGATTTAGGAGTAAGTGGCACGCCCTTCGGCCAGGACGTGAGCATCCCACATAATGGGTCTACTATGTCACCGGATTCAACCATTCGTGATATATATTCAAACCTGAACCGTGCGGCTACAATTGAAATGGGAACAATATTCACAAAACATACATTTCTAATGAATGAAGACGGCTCGAAAGGAGATTTACAGGTGACCTTCGCGATGGTTAAAAGAGAAGCAGGATATAACCCGGAGGGAGGTGACTTTGAATACATCATGATGCCCAACGACGGGTCAATCGACTATGGCGTAAATCCAAATGGCGAGCTCCCTGATGTAAGCCAGACGGACATGCGTGGTAAACTGGCCATGTGCGCCTCATGTCATTCCAAATCATCCTCATATGTGTTCGTTCATCAGTAAGAAACAGAAAAAACATAGTGTGTTTGTTTGAGTTGGCGGTCGGCATTTTTTGCCGGCCGCTATTTTTTTGTTTTCAAGAATGAATTGTTGATAACACTATTGAAAACGCAACAAGCAGGCCCGAAAAAACAGTAATTTTAGTTGGATTTTTCAAAAGATTGAGTACATTTGTTACTCAAACTATGAAAAACAAGCCAATTTATGCTGGGAACACTGATTACTTCAAAGACTCGCATTAAGCTGCTGCTCAAGTTTTTTCTGAACAGCAACAACACGGCCTACCTGCGTTCCCTCGAACCTGAATTCGGAGAATCTACCAATGCTATCCGGCAGGAACTGAACCGTTTTGAGGAAGCGAACCTGCTGGTTTCTCTCAATGAAGGGAATAAAAAAATGTACAAGGCGAATACCAACCATCCCCTTTTTCCTGAAATTAATGCCCTGCTGATGAAACACATCGGCCTGGATAAGGTGATTGAAAAAGTAGTGAATAAACTCGGGCAGCTGGAAGAGGTGTACCTGGTGGGTGAACTGGCAAAAGGAAAGAACAGTCAGATGATCGACCTTTGGTTTGTAGGCCATAATATAGATAAAAAATACCTGCTTGACTTGATTGAAAAAGCAGAAAAGATGATCCACCGGAAAATCCGGTATATCATTCTAAACCACGATGAACTCAAGGAATTTTTAAAGGCTAATGGAAAAAACGAGCTTTTATTGCTCTGGAAGTCGTAGTGGGTTAAAACATAAAAAACATAAAATCAGTCACATGCAAAATACACATGTGACTTAGGAGGCGGAAGCATGCCTGGGAAGAAGTAAACATATGAACAAATTAATTGAAATAGCCATTAAAGCATCCATCGAAGCTGGTAAAGCAATCATGGAAATATATGATACAGATTTTGACATTGAATACAAAGATGACAATTCACCGCTCACCACGGCAGATAATGCATCGCATCAGATTATTTCCACACATCTTGAATCGACCGGACTCCCAATCTTAAGTGAAGAAGGAAAGCACTTGTCATACGATGCACGAAAAGACTGGAAGCAGTTCTGGCTGGTTGATCCACTCGACGGGACAAAGGAGTTCATTAAAAAGAATGGTGAATTCACGGTAAACATTGCGCTTATCGATCAAGGAGAGCCAGTAGCTGGAGTGATTTATATGCCTGTAACAGATGTTTTATATGTGGGTTCAACAAATGGAGGCGCCTTTAAACTTGCAGGCACTTCTGCATTTAAAGGATCAATAGAAGAGTTAAGAAAAAAAGCCATTAATTTGCCTGAAATTAAAACAGGCAATGCATACACAGTAGTGGCCAGTCGTTCCCATTTGAGCACCGAAACTGCTGAATTTATTGAAAACTTGAAAAAAGACCATACAAATATCCAAACAGTTTCTAAAGGGAGCTCCCTCAAATTGTGTTTGATTGCTGAAGGTGCAGCAGATATCTATCCCCGTTTTGCGCCTACTATGGAGTGGGATACGGGAGCAGGTCATGCCATTGTGAATGCTGCAGGAGGTAGGGTAGTGTTGGCTGAAGATGAAAGTATCGCATTAACATATAACAAAGAGAATTTATTAAATCCGTGGTTTATCGCGGAGAGAGAAAGAGATAATTAATAGAAATTGATTTTTATGCCAGAGAACAAAAACATACACACCACTTTTGACAGATTGCTAGACAGGAGTGCGAAAGAAAAACTGTTGAATCAAAAATCCAGGGTGGTTTGGATGACAGGATTATCAGGTGCCGGAAAAACCACCATCGCCCAGCACTTTGAAGTGGCTCTGAATAAAAGAGGATACCTCACACAAGTGTTGGATGGCGATAACATTCGCAGTGGTATTAACAACAACCTGGGCTTTTCGGAAGAAGATCGATATGAAAATATTCGAAGAATATCCGAAGTATCCAAATTACTAATGGACAGTGGTATTATTTGTATCAATAGTTTTATAAGTCCCACCAATGAGATTCGCAATATGGCCAAGCAAATTATTGGTGAGGAGAACTTTATAGAAGTTTTTGTGGATGCACCTATTGAAGTTTGTGAACAAAGAGATGTAAAAGGACTATATGAAAAAGCGCGAAGGGGTGAGATAAAGAATTTTACCGGGATTGATTCACCTTTTGATCCGCCTGAAGATGCAGCCGTTGTGCTTCATACAGATCAACTTTCTGTAGACGAATGTGTCGAAGTATGTCTGCAACATATACTACCGATCATCAAATACGATCAGGGATAAAATAATAATAGATATCAAATCAAAGAAAATGGACAATTATACCATAAATAATTTAAGAGAACTGGAAGCCGAATCTATCCAAATCATCAGGGAAGTAGCTGCTGAATTTGAGAATCCCGTAATGCTATATTCCATTGGGAAGGATTCTTCTGTGATGGTTCGCCTGGCGGAAAAAGCATTTTATCCCGGCAAGGTACCTTTCCCGCTGATGCATATTGATTCCAAGTGGAAATTCAAGGAAATGATCGAGTTTCGCGAATCATACACCAAAGAGAATGGTTGGGATTTAATAGCCCATTTCAATGAAGAGGGATTCAAAAAAGGCGTCGGACCATTCACACATGGCAGTAAGGTGCATACAGATGTGATGAAAACCCAGGCACTGCTGGCAGGATTGACAAAATATAAATTCGATGCGGCCTTTGGTGGAGCAAGGAGAGACGAGGAGAAATCACGGGCTAAAGAACGAATTTATTCTTTCCGTGATCGTTTTCATCAGTGGGATCCGAAAAACCAACGACCCGAATTATGGGATACCTACAATGCAAAAGTGCATAAAGGGGAATCGATTCGTGTTTTCCCGATTTCGAATTGGACGGAGCTTGATGTCTGGCAATATATACGTTTGGAAAAAATACCAATCGTTCCTTTATACTATGCCAAAGAAAGGCCTATAGTTGAGATTGATGGTAATTTGATTATGGTGGATGATGATCGCATGCCGGAAGAGTTGCGAAAGCAGGCTAAAATGAGAAAAGTACGATTCAGAACACTTGGCTGCTATCCATTGACAGGAGCTATCGACTCAGATGCTGATACCATTGAAAAAATCGTTGAAGAAATGATGACGGTAACCAAATCAGAACGAACCACAAGGGTGATTGATTTTGACCAGGAAGCCAGCATGGAGCAGAAAAAACGTGAAGGGTATTTTTAAGAAAAGCATAGAGCATGGGGCATAGAGCATGGGGCATAGAGCATGGGGCATGGAGTGTTACAAGGATAAAATGTTAGTTAAATAGTTTTGTATGGCGGATTTTCGTTTTGAAGATTTAGATATTTGGAAAGACAGCATTGATGTTGCTGATATGCTATTTGATTATGCTGAAAGGGCAGAAAGCAAAAACCATTATAGGTTTGCCGAGCAACTTAGGGGCGCTGCATTAAGTATTTCGAATAACATTGCAGAAGGAGCAGGGTCATTTTCAAAAAATGAATTTGCGCAATTTCTTAACTATGCCAGAAGATCGGTATTTGAATGCACTAATATCATTATAGTTTTTCAGAGGAGGGAAATAATTTCAATGGATGAAAAAAATGAGTTATTCGGAAAACTTAAATATCTGAGCCAGCGAATTACAAACTTTCGAAAAACAATTTTAAAATAACCAGCTTCAACCATGCCCCATGCCCCATGCCCCATGCCTTCTGCTCCATACAATCTTCTTTAAATATAGAATCAGTAATAATCAGTAAGTAAACAAATAGACATATGTCAGCATTGGATATAAAAACATTTCTTGACCAGGATCAGAAAAAAGACTTATTACGATTTCTAACCGCCGGGTCTGTAGATGATGGAAAGTCAACATTGATAGGCAGGTTATTGTTCGATAGTAAAAAACTCTATGAAGACCAGTTGGCGGCTTTGGAAAGAGATAGCAAAAGAGAAGGTCATGCGGGAGAAGAAATTGATTATGCGTTACTGTTGGATGGGCTTAAAGCCGAGCGAGAGCAAGGCATCACCATTGATGTAGCTTACCGTTATTTTTCCACCAGCAAACGAAAGTTCATCATTGCTGATACACCCGGACATGAGCAATATACCCGTAATATGGTTACCGGCGCTTCGACGGCCAACCTGGCGATCATCCTTGTAGATGCCACCTTGGGCGTAATCACCCAAACCCGTCGACATACCTATTTAGTTTCTTTACTTGGAATCAAACATATTGCTTTGGCGGTGAATAAAATGGACCTTGTCGATTATAGCCAGGAAGTATACGATAAGATTTGCGCTGATTATCGGGAGTTTACTACCCAGCTTAATGTACAGGACGTGCGATTCTTTCCACTTTCGGCACTTAAAGGTGATAATGTGGTGGATATTTCACCTAATATGCCCTGGTACCACGGCAAAAGCCTGCTTGAATTTCTGGAAACAGCCTATATCAGCAGCGATAGGAATTTTACTGACTTCAGGTATCCTGTGCAATATGTGATCCGTCCAAGTCGTGATTTTCGTGGATTTGCTGCCAGAATAGCTTCAGGGGTGGTTCACAAAGGAGATGAAGTGATGGTGTTGCCTTCCCGTAAAACTTCCAAAGTAAAATCCATCATCACCTATGATGGCGAGCCCGATTTTGCTTTTCCGCCCCAATCAGTTACCATCACCCTCGAAGATGAAATAGATGTATCGCGGGGGGATATGTTGGTGCATCCACATAATTTGCCAAAAATTGAAAGACGTTTTGAAGCCATGCTGGTATGGATGGATGAACAGCCCATGGACCGAAACGTCCAATTTTTTATCAAGCACAACACCAGTACCAGCAAAGCCCGTATTGATGCCATACGATACAAAGTAGATGTCAATACACTCGAGAAATCAGAGGTGCCGAACCTGACATTAAATGAAATCGGGCGCGTGCTGATCACCTCCAACAAACCCTTATTTTTTGATCCATATGATAAAAACAGAAGTACCGGTTCGTTCATTCTGATCGATCCGATGACACATAATACCTGTGCAGTAGGGATGATACTGGACAAAGTAAGCAGCGATGCACTTCCTTTAAGGATCACCGATATTGATAAAGAACTGATCGTGAAAGGTGTAGGATTGATTGAAAAGCAGGAATATGAAAAGCGGTATCAGCAAAAAGCGGCCACTATATGGTTTACCGGGCTACATGGTTCCGGAAAAAATGTACAGGCCTACTCCTTACAAAAAAGCTTATTCGACATGGGGGCCCATGTGATATTGCTGGATGGTAAGTCGACACGTTCCGGTTTATCCAGGGAGCTGGATTATTCTCCTTCAGACAGGGCCGAGCATTTGAGGCGTGTGGCTCATATTTCGAAACTGCTGAACCAGCAGGGCATCATTGTGATCTGTTCATTTATTTCTCCGAGTGAGTCCATTCGTCTGCAGGCGGAAGAAATCGTTGGAAAAGATCGATTTCATGTGATTTATATGAACGCCGATATAGAATACTGCCGGAAGAATGACCAGTACAAATTGTATGAATTGATTGAAGAAGGAAGCATCAGATACCTGCCCGGTGTTGATATGGATTATGATGCACCCGAAAACCCTGAAATCATTATAAAACCGGAAGAGAAAGACAGGGGGACTGAGAAAATCCTCGGTTATTTAGCAGAAAAGAAAATCTTCCCTTTATAACGACATTTTTGTTTAAAATGAAATTAATATTTAAATGAAAAAATACAACATCACCGTAATCGGCCTGGGTTATGTGGGTCTGCCCCTGGCTGTTGAATTTGCTAAGAAATACCCGGTTTTAGGCTTTGACATTGACAAAGTACGTGTCAGGGAATTAAGCAACGGACATGACGACACCCTTGAAGTGGAAGATGAAGAACTGCAATCGGTATTGGTAGATGTCCAGCGACCCGGAAAAGGATTATTTCTTACCACAGAGATCAACGACATTGCTGCATCAAACATCTATTTCGTAACCGTTCCTACACCTATCGACGACTACAAACGTCCAGACCTGACACCATTGATAAAAGCGAGTGAAACCGTAGGAAAGGTGATCAGTAAAGGTGATATTGTGGTCTATGAATCCACCGTTTACCCGGGGGCTACGGAAGAAGATTGCATACCTGTGATCGAAAAAGTAAGCGGACTGAAATTCAATGAAGATTTTTATGCGGCCTACTCACCTGAACGGATCAACCCCGGTGATAAACAACGCCCGCTTATCAAAATTAAAAAGGTAACTTCCGGCTCCACCCCTGAAATTGCCGATGAAATTGATGACCTGTACAACACCATTTTACTGAATGGCACACATAAGGCCTCCAGCATCAAAGTAGCCGAAGCTTCCAAGGTCATTGAAAATGCACAGCGCGACCTGAATATCTCTTTTGTGAATGAGTTGGCACTGATCTTCGACCGCATGGGCATCGACACCAATGACGTGATCGAAGCCGCAGGATCCAAATGGAATTTCATCAAATACAAACCCGGCCTGGTGGGTGGGCATTGTATAGGTGTGGACCCTTATTACCTGGCTTTTAAAGCAGAAGCATTGGGTTATTACCCACAGGTGATACGTTCCGGAAGGCGTGTGAACGACTTTATGCCGCATTTCGTGGCTGACAAAGTAGTAAAGCTGATGATCAAAAAAGGTCATAAGATATTGAATTCGAAAGTGCTGGTATTGGGAATTACCTTTAAAGAAAATTGTCCCGATATCCGGAATACCAAAGTGGTGGATGTGGTGCATGAGTTAGAAGCATTCGGTTGCCATGTGGATGTGCATGATCCATGGGCGCATCCCGATGAAGTAATGGAAGAATACGGGGTGCGGACTTTTTCTGATGCCAAAACATTGTACAATGAAC
>JAZBOW010000247.1:0-2908 GCA_036351335.1 Bacteroidales bacterium
ATGCTAACCATGCACAGCGAAGGTGCCATGATCAAAAGCCTTATTGAAATTGGTGCTCATGGCTATATATTAAAAAATTCAACAAAAGAGGAGTTGCTGGAAGCTATTTACAAAGTTGCCAGAGGGGAAAAGTACTTCTCACCTGAAGTAACCATGTCTTTGTTGAACCCTGAAAAGGAAAAGTCTAAAACTGTGGGTATCCAAATTGATTTCACCCAACGCGAAATAGAAATTGTACAACTACTCGCTGATGGATTGACAAATAAAGAAATAGGAGATAAATTATTCATCAGTCACCGCACAGTGGATACCCACCGCACCAACATCATGAAAAAAGTTGGTGTAAATAACATAGCGGGTCTCATCAGTTTCGCCATAAAAAACGGTTTGGTAGAGTAATATAGCTACAATTCTTTTCATATTACGGTAAATACCTTAATCAAATGGGGTAATCACCCTATTATATAACGCTATTTCTCAGCATAGTTTTGTCATTGTATTGTGTGATACTTTTTTCAAAGCTCATTTTCTCATGATAATTTAAGAAGACATTGCAGCGCAATTGTCAGCAGTAAAACCGAATTTTAGCTTTGAGATTCACACAAAACTCTGACTTTGGCGCTGTTATTTTTTAACAATAAATACATAACTATGAAATCAAAAAATCTATTGTCAATGCTTTTAATTGCAGGAATTGTACTGTTGATGTCATGTAATAAAAATGATGATGATACAGGTCCCATTGGAAGCAATGGAAGTATCAGCTTAAAAGTAGATGGATCCACCTGGAATGCATCACTTTCTGTTCAGGCAGTGAATGCGGGTGGAGTAATCAATGTAACCGGAAGCGATTCAAATGCCAAACAGGCCGGCATTACACTCTATGGTATTACGGAAACCGGTACATACAAGGTTGGGCCACCAAACCAGGGTAATATGCTACGTTGGACGGAAGGACTGGGCCAAACTCAAACTTTCCAGGCAAATGGAGTAATCGGCGATGGTACCATTACGGTTACCGAATTAACCGACAATAAAATTAAAGGAACATTCAGTTTTACCGGTTTCAGTACCGAGCAAACTTCAAAGCAAATTACCGAAGGTAAATTTGAAGCCAACTTTTAATAATACGTATTGTGAAGGTGGCTGACGTGGAGAGCAGCCGACCTTCACTTGCTTAAAAAAAACACAAATTAAGATAACTTCAACGCTAAGTCTGCTACATGAAACAATTTGCGATACTATCAATACTGACTGTTTTGTTCATCAAGATGTGTGCCCAGGGAACCAATTACGATTATGAACGAATCAGGATTGGTGACGCAAAACATATCATTTCAGGGCTTTCGCTTTCCCCCGACAAATCCGTATTGGCCATTAGCAGCATTCAGGGGTTTCCATTCTATTTATTTGATTGGAAAAACCGGGAAGTGATCAAAGAATTCGATGTAGGGAACTGGTACGCGGGATCTTCTATTGAATATTCAAAAAATGGTACATACATTTTGATGAATCAATTGTTTTATGCTGATTTTGCATTGAACAAAGATAAAGAAGTAAAGTTTGATATAATAAATGCAGTAACAGGAGAAAGGATCAAACGATTTGGTGAATTTCATTCAGTGGCAATTTCACCTGACGAACAATTTGCTGTAGGCCTTTCAGGCGAATCTGCGAGTTTTTGGAACTTATCAGCCAATACCATGGAAACGGCCTTTAAAGTGGATGAAGCGACCAATGCGATTGCTATGAGCCCTGACGGAAAGCTGATTGCAGTTTCGCATAAGCTATCAGAAAAATCAGCTAAGGAAATGCCGCAATTGCAGCGAGAAAAAAAAGTATTGAAATCGGCATTAAAATATAAACAGCAGGTTTCCATTTATGATGCATCTACATTTAGAAAGTTATATACGGTTAACGAGCTGTATGATATCATTTATAAACTCAGGTTTTCCGGGGATGGAAATGATCTATTATGTCTGAACATTCCCCATCAAAAGCAACAAAACACAGCTGCCCGACAATCATACCTAAATGTGATTGATATGGAAACCGGAAATCCCAAACGAAGGGGATTTACCTCACAGGCTTATTATGAGCCTGATTTTAAGCTAAGTCATGATGGTAAATGGTTAGGTCTTGTTTCAAATAACAACAGGTTCTTAGAATTGCATATTTATGACTTTGAAACCGGTGAGTTAACTTATCGTTTTCAGCAAAGCTATCGACTGTTCGAGAAAAATGACGGGGAAATGATCGCTGTCGACTCCCGCATATTTTTTGTCTTTCTACCCGACAATGAATCCATACTAATGACGATGGGAAATCACTTAATTCAATGGAATTTTACCAAAAACGAATAATATGAAATACGTATTCATCATTACAGCATTATTAGTTACACTAAATATTTCAGCCCAACAGAAAGTGCTTCTCGATCAATTGGAAGACATCGAAAATAGGGCTTCAGAAGAGTTCAAACAAGCTATGACACCTTCCGAAGGTGGCTTGTACCTTTTTGCCCGGAAATTTAACATCCAGGGTGCGTATACCTTTAAGATATCCATTGGTGATAAGAATAAAGTCACATCCGTTTTTGTGCTTGAACGCGAGGGGGGTGATATTCAAATGCAGAATAAAGTGAAAGATGCCATTAAGGACATTAAGTTCGACACCTTCAAAGTGCCTAAAGGAAAGCAATACAACATAAAATACACTTTCAATTTCAATTAATATTCATCTTAAAGCTAAAAACAATGAAAAAACTACTACTCGTTACTTTTTTGGTAACAATTGTTATGATCGGTTTTGCCCAGGGCGAAATGCCCGAAGTTTGGCAAAAAGACATAGGTTTTAAATTTATCCACACAGGCACAGGTCTGGAAGTGAATGATTACAGCTATGTGGC
>JAZBOW010000248.1:0-6182 GCA_036351335.1 Bacteroidales bacterium
ACTTTCAAGGCAGATTCGGAGAACAAAACACCGTAGTTGGCAATAATTCCCACCGGAAATCCCATGATATAAGCAAAACCTGTAACAACTGTAGTAGCGTATTTTGATTTAAATTCTTGGAAACGGCTGCCATCCACCATGCGCATGACCACTTCACGCGGATCAACTATCTTTCTCAAATCAACGGGGGCAATACCATATAACTCCTGAGGATCATATAAGGGTTCCTCTGGTGAAATGATGTCAAGTTCCTGTTTTTCCCTGTGATCTAGGGTTTCAAATATGTTTCTGCAAATCTGTATGGCATGGGTGTCGTTTTCTGCCAGATGATCGGCTACACCCGAAATGGCGGTATGCACTTCCGCGCCACCCAGTTCTTCAGCCGTAACTTCTTCACCCGTAGCTGCCTTTACCAGTGGCGGGCCACCCAGGAAAATAGTACCCTGTCCTCTGATAATGATGGTTTCATCGCTCATGGCCGGCACGTATGCGCCACCTGCTGTGCATGATCCCATCACGATGGCAATCTGCGGAATACCCCGGGCTGACATTTGTGCCTGGTTAAAAAAGAAACGGCCAAAGTGATCCCTGTCGGGGAAAACGGTATCCTGTTCCGGCAGAAAAGCGCCACCTGAATCAACCATATACACGCAAGGAAGATTATTTTGCATGGCAATTTCCTGTGCCCGCAGATGTTTTTTAATGGTAAAACGCATATAGGTGCCGCCTTTCACGGTTGCATCGTTGGCAATGATAACGGTTTCCCTGCCATGTATCACCCCGATACCTGTTACAATTCCGGCTGACGGAAAACCATCATTGTACTGTCCGTAAGCGGCAAGTGATGAGAGTTCCAAAAATGGTGTATTGGGATCAACTAATAAATTGATTCGTTCTCTGGCAAGCAGTTTGCCCCGGTCTTTATGTTTTTTAACGGCACTTTCTGAACCACCTTTGGTGTTCTCTGCCAATCTTTCTTTATACTGATCAATAAGTTTTTGAAATGCCGCTTTATTTGATTTGAATTCATTTGAATTCGTATCGAGTTTTGTTTTTAAGGTGAACAATTTCGGGGTGATTTAGTTAGTAAAAAACTTATCTCAGATAAATTTCTGAGCATATGCAAGTTTAGTGAAATTTGGTCAAATATGAGTGTAAAAAGCGATTCTAAATGAAATATTTTTCATAAGAAAGGCTGTGCAAAAATTATTTAATGTGTTCGGTAAAGATAATGATGCTGCAATTTCATTTTTTTATAACTTAGCTTTCCAAATAATTCAGTATAAATTACGCGCATTTTTTAAAGAAAACTAAATCATACATACATGAACTATCCTAAAAAAGTCGTCGTTGGAGATATTACAGTCAGAGACGGATTTCAGCACGAAGAAATTTTTGTACCTACGGCTGCCAAATTGTGGGTGCTTGAAGAGTTGATGCTGGCCGGTTTTAAACATCTGGAAGTGTCGAATTTTGGAAACCCGAAAGGTATGCCGCAATTTAAAGATGCAGATGAACTGTTCAAAGGCATCAGGAAAAGCAAAAGAGTAAAGCACCTGATAGACACGGTGAGTCTTACAGCTGTTACCATTCGCGAACGTGCTATTGAAAGAGCTATTCAAGCCAAAAAAGACGGATACGGTCCAGATAGGATCTTGCTGATGGTTTCTACAAGTGAGTCACACCAAAGAAAAAATTCGGGGCTTTCCCTGGCCGAATACTGGAAAATGGCGGAAGAATACATTCCCAAAGCGCAAGATGCCGGATTAAAAGTAAACGGCACCGTTTCAACCATCTGGGGTTGCCCAATTGAAGGTCCTACAGATATGAAAGATGCGATTGAATTTGCCCAGCGCTGGCTGGATATTGGCGCCAATGATGTGGAGCATGCCGATCATGATGGATCTGCTTCGCCTGACAGGGTGTATAAATATTATTCCATGCTGATGGATAAAATTGCCAATCCTGAGAAACACATTGTACATTTCCATACCACCAGGGGTTGGGGACTTGCCAACGTTCTGGCAGCGTTGCAAGCAGGAATGACCAATTATGAATCGACATTGGGTGCAACTGGTGGCCAGCCAGCGAATTTTGTGAGTGGCGTTCCGGTTTCGGGTACAGGTGCCTATTATTACAAAGACTCCAAAGATGTGGGGCTGGTATCAACTGAAGATATGGTAGTGATGATGGATGAAATGGGCATTGAAACCAACCTGGATATCGACAAAATACTGGAAACCGGAAGAATGCTTGAGCGCATACTGGGCCGCAGGCTTCGCTCGGAAACCATTAACCAGGGAAGAATCCCAAAAGAACTTTCTGGTAGAAACTGGTAACTCTTTTTGCTTTACTTGATACAGTTTTATATCTAATCTTTTAAAAAATGATCAATATTCAGCAGGCGATAAAAAAGCTTGAAGAAGGGAATTTACATTTTGTAAATGACAAATTGGAAAGCCGAAATCTTCATGCCAAAAGGCGTATGGAACTCATTGACGGTCAAGAACCCTGGGCCATTATATTGAGCTGTGCCGATTCAAGGGTAGTGCCTGAGTTGATATTCGATACAGGCATTGGCGACTTATTCGTTATCCGGGTGGCCGGTAATATAGCCAATACATCCACCATTGCGACCATTGAATATGCCGTGGCACACATTCATACACCGGTGATCGTAGTGTTGGGACATGAAAATTGTGGTGCAGTGACTGCGGCCATGGCAGATGCAGATCATGGAGATAACCTTAATCATTTGTTGGCGAATATTGAACCCGCTAAATTGATTGCTCCAGATCAAAGTGTAAATGGGGTGGCCAGGCAGAATGCAATTCTGACCGCAAGAGAGCTGGTGGGCAAATCTGAGATTATTCGTAATACCATACAGAAAAAAGAATTGGAGATCATCCCGGCATATTACCACTTAGCTACGGGAAAAGTGGATTTTTATATTGAAAACTAACCCATGAATACCGACAGGCAAAACATAAAGATCATTGAAACGCCCCGCGATGCTATGCAAGGGTTGGAAATCATTATTCCTACGCATAAAAAAGTAGCTTATATCAATTTATTGCTGCAATGCGGTTTTGATACTGTTGAAGTTGGCAGTTTTGTTTCGCCAAAAGCCATACCGCAAATGGCCGACACTGCCGAAGTGCTGAAAAAGCTGGATTATTCAAAAACCAATTCCAACATTGCCGTGCTGGCAGCCAACTTAAAAGGCGGTGAACTAGCAGCACAATTTGATGAAGTTGACCTGATTTTTTATCCCTACTCCAGCTCACCAACTTTCCTGAAAAAAAACCTCAACACCACCATTAAAGAAGCAGAAAGAACGGTTGAAGGATTGCAAAATCTTTGTATAAAGAAAGGCAAAAACCTGGTAGCATTCATCTCGCTGGCATTTGGTGATCCATACGGCGACCCATGGAGCATTGACCTGATTAACAAAAAGGTTGAAAAACTGCTTTCCCTGGGGATTACACGTATCCCTTTGGCCGATACAATTGGCGACGTGCAACCGGAGGTTATTGACAAAGTTTGCGGTGAAGTTATTCCCAACTTTCCGGAAGTGAATTTTGGCCTGCATGCCCATGCCTATCCCGGCAAGGGGAAAAGTAAAATTGCAGCCGCATGGAAACACGGTGTAAGGCATTTCGACACGGTAATTGGAGGTATGGGCGGTTGTCCCATGACCGATAAGGAACTGGTTGGAAATTTATCGCTTGAATCGCTGATGACCTGGTGCGAAACCGAAGGTGTTGCAACAGGTTTGAATATGGATATGGTCAGAAAAGCACAGCATTATCCGCTTATTACTTATTGAGTATTTAGATTAACCAATAAACTCAGCCAACATTCCCGTTTCCTTAATCCGCGCTCCTTTGGGGGTGTCTTCCAAAGTACCAGCTTCGTTGTACAAATCATGCTCAAAGAAAAGGATGTAGTCATTTTCCAGGGCTTCGGCATAAAAGCGTTCGCGGTCTTTGAGTGTTTGCAAAGGCCGGGTATCGTAAGCCATAATCCAGGGCATGGGAATGTGGGCTGCAGACGGCATCAAATCAGCCATAAAAACAACGGTTTTTCCATTGTAATTAATATGTGGAATCAACTGCCCATCGGTATGCCCGTCGTAAAATTTGAAGACAATATTGGGAATGTATTCGCCTTCTTTATCCACCAGTTTCAGTTGGCCGCTTTCCTGTATAGGTAAAATATTTTCTTTCAAAAAAGATGCTTTTTCGCGGCGGTTGGGATTGGTGGCCCAATCAAATTGCTGTTGGCTGGTCCAGTAAGTAGCATTCGGAAATGCCAGTTCGTAGCCGGTTTTGTCGTCATTCCATTTTACACTGCCGCCACAATGGTCGAAATGCATATGGGTGAGAATGACATCCGTAATATCTTCAGGTGTAAAACCAGCTTTGGCCAGCGACGATTCCAGGGTGGCATCCCCATTCAGGTAGTAGTGTTTCAGCCAGTTTTCATCCTGTTTATCGCCTATGCCATTATCAATCATAATTTTCCTGTGGCCGTCAACCACCAGCAAGCAGCGCATGGCCCAATTGCACAAATTCTTTTCATCACAGGGATAGGCTTTCGACCATAATACTTTGGGAACCACGCCGAACATGGCGCCACCGTCGAGCTTTAAATTACCTGTTTCTATTGGATATAGTTTCATTTTTTTAGCTGTTTTAAGATGTGCAAAAGTAAAACTTTCTTAGGGATATTTCTTTTAGGGATGCAGGCTTTATTATTTTTGTAATCTAATTGGAAATGATGAAGAAAATTTCAGGAATTTTATTAATCGTCATCCTGTCAATGGTTTTTTCGCATTGTAAAAAAGAAACCGACGACTGGATTTTTTGCAATTGTACCATTGATTCATGGATAGGTACATATGCCGGAAGTGCCAATTATTATGAAGGCGAAGAAGTGGATGCCCAGCAATTGGATGTGCAGCTCACAATTGAACAATTTGCACCTGAAAATTTAAAAATTAGAGTTGTAGCGCAAGATGTGTATGCCGAGACATTTTATGGTATAAAAAATGACAGCACCTATTACCTGACCATTAATGGCAGCACCAAGTCCCTCATCATGAATTTGAAAGTGAAAGGTGACGAACTGAAACTAATCGGAACTGCCAAAAACTTCCATTGGAAATTTGAGGGCGACACAAGTTATCTCGTTACTGATAAAACCCTTGCTTTTGACGTGTTAAAAATGCAACCCTGATCACGATCCCAGTTTACCTATTGCCAGCGCGTATGCGCCCAAAGCTACAGCTTCCGAAGTGCCCAGGTGGCTGATTCCAACCCCGGTTTTTTTTTCTTCGTAATAGGGAATGTTTTGATTTGAAAAAGGAATGGTGATCATTTTCTGATCGAAATGCAGAAAACGTTGCACCTCTTTTTCATCTTCAAGACTGTATGCAGAAACTTCCATGCGGGGAAACTTTCCACCATCAGCACGGGTAAATTTCCGGTTCAGCATTTCGATGGTTTTAGGCAGGAACAATGGATAGGCACCAGATAGTCCGCCTCCAATTACTGTAATACCGTCAATTAATGTATTGGCATTGGCAATGGCGTCTGCCAGCACCAGACCGAATTTTTCCCATGTGGTAATGGCAGCCTGCTTGTTGCCATGTTTTTCCCCCATTCCGATATTAAAAATATCAGAAGGCTCAGGACTTTCTTCTATGGGAATATCCGCTTCTTCGGTAAACATTTTTTTAATGCCCCTGATCGTCAATGCCTCTTCAATACTTGTATGCCAGTCGAACGGATGCACCATCCGGTTGATCTCAGCTCCTGCTGAATTGTCGCCTGTAAATAGTTTACCATTGCTGACAAACCCCCCGCCAAAACCGGTTCCCAGCGTTACACCCAGCAGGTTGCTGTATTGTTTTTGAATCCCTGCCTCCGACAGTTTTTTATTGACTTGCGGAAGCAGTCCGCCTATGGCTTCACCGAGCGTGAATAGATCGCCGTCATTATTAATGAAAACGGGTATCTTAAATTCGTTTTCGAGCATATGCTTTAAAGCCACACCACCCCGGAAAAGTGGTAAATTTTCTAGGTCGCCGATGATACCCTGTTCATAATCAGCCGGGCCGGGAAAGCAAAAACTGATGGCCGCTGCCTGATTAAACGTGGCTTCGTTTATTTTTTTAA
>JAZBOW010000249.1:0-3475 GCA_036351335.1 Bacteroidales bacterium
CAATTGCGATGAGCAAAGGTCTCCGTTTTGCAATCCGCGAAGGTGGGCGTACTGTTGGAGCGGGTCAGGTTACTGAAATCATAGACTAAGGATTCAATAAAATAATTGTCGAAGGTATTCCGGAAATTCCGGAATACCTTGACTTTTGAAAATACGGGTGTAGCTCAATTGGTAGAGTAGTGGTCTCCAAAACCATTGGTTGTGGGTTCGATTCCTACCACCCGTGCAAAATAAATGACTAAAAATGGCAAAGTTCAGTATTCTAAATTATTTTAAAGAAAGTTATGACGAATGGATGCATAAAGTATCCTGGCCAACTTGGAGTGAGCTGCAGAATAGTGCAATTGTTGTATCCGTTGCTTCCCTTATAATCGCAATTGTGGTTTATCTGATGGATATTTCATTTCAATCAATTCTTGAAAGATTTTACACATTGTTTTAATCTCTCAGGAACTAAGTACTATTCGAATCAATTATATATTTAAATAAATCTGTTTTAACTAATCACAATCACCTGGCACGAAAATGAGCGAGCAATCAGCTAAAAAGTGGTACGTAGTACGTGCGATAAGTGGTAAAGAGAAGAAGGTAAAGGAATATCTTGAAAGTGAGATTAAACGCTTGCAAATTCAGGATTTTATTTCGCAAGTCCTTATTCCTACTGAGAAGGTATACCAAATTCGCAAAGGAAAAAAAATAAGTAAAGAAAGAAATTATTTTCCTGGTTACGTATTAATTGAAGCTGATCTATCAGGAGAAATCCCACACATTATTAAGAATATTCCTAATGTAATGGGGTTTTTGGGTACAAAAGGAGAGCCGGAACCTATCAGGGAGTCAGAAGTCAAACGAATCTTAGGAAAAGTTGACGAGCTGGCCGAACAAGGAGAAGAAGTCAATGTTCCTTACATTGTTGGAGAAACCGTTACAGTTATCGACGGACCATTCAACAGTTTTAGCGGAATAATTGAGGAAATCAACGAAGAGAAGAAAAAGCTGAAGGTTATGGTCAAAATATTCGGAAGGAAAACCCCTCTTGAACTCAACTTTATGCAAGTTGAAAAGGAATAGTTAACACATAAATTTTAAACATTAGGTTTAAAATGGCAAAAGAAATAAGTGGATTAATAAAATTACAGATTCGGGGAGGAGCCGCAAACCCTTCACCACCCGTTGGACCTGCATTAGGTGCTAAAGGTGTGAATATCATGGAATTTTGTAAACAGTTCAATGCACGTACACAGGACTCAGCTGGAAAGGTGATACCTGTGATCATTACTGTTTATAAAGATAAATCCTTTGATTTCATCATCAAATCACCACCGGTCGCTGTTCAAATAAAAGAAGCTGCTAAACTCAAGTCTGGTTCTGCTGAATCAAACAGGATTAAAGTAGCTACCATTACCTGGGATCAGGTAAAGGGGATTGCTGAAGCAAAAATGAAAGACTTAAACGCTTTCACTGTTGAATCAGCTATGAGAATGGTTGCCGGTACTGCAAGAAGCATGGGCGTGAAGATTAAAGGCAAATTTCCCGCAGAAATCAATTAATTGACGAAATCTGTTAACTAGGAGAAGAATATGGCAAAATTGACAAAAAAACACAAAGAAGCTGTAGCCAAATTCGAAAAAGAAAAACTTTACTCCTTAACAGAAGCTGTTGAGTTGGTAAAAGAAATTTCTTATACTAAATTCGATGCTTCAGTTGATTTAAATATCAGATTGGGTGTAGACCCCCGGAAAGCAAACCAAATGGTTCGCGGATCGGTTACCTTACCTCACGGTACAGGTAAAGACATAAGAGTCTTGGTGTTATGCTCACCTGATAAGGAGGAAGAAGCTAAAGCTGCAGGTGCTGATCATGTTGGACTGGATGATTTCGTTGAGAAGATCAAAAATGGTTGGACGGATGTGGATGTAGTGATTACTACACCTAACGTGATGCCTAAAGTGGGTGCACTTGGTCGCATTTTGGGACCAAGGGGCTTAATGCCAAACCCAAAAACGGGTACCGTAACTATGGAAGTTGGAAAAGCTGTTGAAGCTGCAAAAGCCGGTAAAATAGATTTTAAAGTTGATAAATATGGCATCATCCATTCATCGGTGGCCAAAATCAGCTTTGACAATCAGAAAATTATCGACAATGCGCTTGAATTGCTGAATACCATTATTAAAATGAAACCATCATCCTCAAAAGGTACATACGTAAAAAGCATCTATTTGTCCAGTACTATGAGCCCTGGAGTTCAGGTTGATCAAAAATCGATTACTGCTTAATGTTAAAATGAATCAATTATCATGAGAAAAGAAGATAAAAAAGTACTCATCGAGGATTTAACACAGCAGTTAACCGACAACAACAATTTTTATCTTGCTGATATTTCTGAATTAAATGCAGAAGCTACCAGCGATTTAAGAAGGCTTTGTTTCAAATACGGCATTAAAATGCAGGTGGTTAAAAACACCCTTTTGAAAAAAGCAATGGATAATGTTGAAAAAGATCTCGAAGAGCTATACAGCACATTAAAAGGAAACACATCAATCATGTTTGCGGAAGCCGGAAACGGACCAGCAAAAATGATTAAAGAGTTTAGAAAAAAATCTGAGCGCCCAATTTTAAAGGCTGCTTATATTGAGGAAATGACTTACTTAGGTGATGATCAACTTGATTTTCTCGTCGCTATCAAATCGAAAGATGAACTTATCGGTGATATTATCAGTTTACTTCAATCACCTGTTAAGAACGTTGTTTCTGCCCTCCAATCAGGAGGAGCTACACTCTCAGGTGTTCTTGAGACCTTATCACAAAGAAGTGAATAAGGTATACAATTTTTAAAAAATCAGAATCATTACAAACTATAAAAAAACGATATTAAAATGGCAGATTTAAAAGCATTTGCAGAACAATTAGTTAACTTAACTGTAAAGGAAGTTAACGAACTTGCTGACATCTTAAAAGAAGAATATGGTATTGAACCAGCTGCTGCCGCTGTTGCAGTTGCTGCACCTGGTGCCGCCGCCGGTGGCGATGCTCCTGAAGAACAAACATCATTTGATGTGATTCTTACAGCTGCGGGTCAATCGAAATTAGCAGTTGTTAAACTGGTAAAAGAATTAACCAGTTTAGGACTTAAAGAAGCAAAAGAACTTGTTGATTCTGCTCCAAAAGCTATAAAAGAAGGCGTATCAAAAGACGAAGCCGATGCATTAGAAGCACAGCTTAAAGAAGCCGGTGCTGAAGTGGAGGTAAAGTAATTTTTTACAACCAAAAGTTGCAACCTCTATTCCTAAATAAAATATGGAGTAGGGGTTGCACCTATATGTTCTTATACATTATTCTTTCTATTTTTCTGGATATTAAAACCAGAATATTTTAAACTTTAAAACTATTCGCCTTGGCTGAAATTAAAACCGAAAGAATCAGTTTCGCATCAACAAAAAATCAGTTACCTTATCCAGATTTTTTGGATATCCAA
>JAZBOW010000250.1:0-19730 GCA_036351335.1 Bacteroidales bacterium
GGTAAATTATATGGAGGCTTTATAGCTAAATCTGCTGATAAAATTTTTGAGAGCACCGACAACTTTCCTGAAAAATAAGCAAGTTAATTCTGAAAAAAGGCAAATGACCGACACCATACATCTGAAACTTCAACAAAAACTCGAAATACTCCGTGGTGATATGGACGGAGAATTTTTCTTCGGGATGTCAGACAGGTTGATGTACGCAACAGATGCCTCTGCCTATCGTGAATTACCCCTAGCAGTGGCCTACCCAAAAAATAAAGATGATATTAAAAAACTGATTCGTTTCGCAAAGGAAAACAAGACGTCGCTTATACCACGCACGGCAGGCACTTCATTGGCTGGCCAGGTGGTAGGATATGGTATCGTGGTGGATGTATCAAAGCACATGACCCGGATTTTGGAGATTAATAAGGATGACAAATGGGTGAGGGTTGAGCCTGGGGTCATTCTTGACGAACTCAACCTGGCACTGAAAGAACATGGCCTTTTCTTTGGTCCGGAAACCTCTACGTCCAATCGCTGTATGATGGGTGGCATGCTGGGGAATAACGCATGCGGTGCACATTCATTGGTGTATGGCAGCACCAGGGATCATACGATTGAAGTAAAAACCCTTTTAAGTGATGGAAACGAAGCTTTGTTCGGTCCACTAAACAAATCTGAATTCATTGATAAATGCAAGGGTGATACACTTGAAAGCCAAATCTACCGGAATATTTCGGACATTTTAAACAAGCCTGAAAACCGGGAACAAATTGAGAAAGAGTATCCTGACCCGGAGATTAAAAGAAGAAATACAGGTTATGCCATTGATTTATTGCTGAATGCACAACCATTTCTCACGGAAGGCGACCTGTTTAACTTTTCTAAAATACTGGCAGGTTCAGAAGGCACACTGGCTTTTACTACGGAGATCAAATTGAACCTGGTTGAACTCCCCCCTAAGCATAAAGCCCTTGTCTGTGTGCATCTTGACACAGTTGAAGATGCTTTGCAAGCCAATCTCATTGCATTAAAACACAAACCTGTTGCCATCGAACTGATGGACAAAGCCATTCTCGATCTGACCAAAGAGAACATCGCCCAAAACAAAAACCGTTTCTTTATTAAAGGTGATCCAGGTGCTATTTTAATCATTGAATTTGTTGCGCATCAGAATACAGAGATTCATAAGAAAGTCCAGGCTATGGAAAAGGAAATGCGGAGCCAACATTACGGTTTTCATTTTCCGGTTATAGTTAATACGGATATTCCTAAAGTTTGGGCACTAAGAAAAGCCGGACTCGGTGTGTTAAGCAATATGAAAGGCGATGCCAAACCAGTTGCTGTTGTGGAAGATACAGCGGTTAACCCAAAAGTTTTACCTGAATACATCAAAGAGTTTGTTGATATTTTAAAGAAATATAACAAAGATTGCGTGTATCATGCACATATTGCCACGGGCGAACTACACCTGCGACCTATTTTAGACCTCAAAGACCCACGTGATGTACAATTATTTCATCAGATTGCAAAAGAAACAGCACACCTTGTAAAAAAATATAAGGGTTCATTAAGCGGCGAGCATGGAGATGGCAGGCTGCGAGGTGAGTTTATTCCGATCATGATTGGTGAGCATAATTACCAACTGCTAAAGGACTTAAAAAACACCTGGGATCCCGATCACATTTTCAATCCGGGCAAAATTGTCGATACCCCTGTGATGAATACCAGTCTGCGGTATCAACCGGGGCAACCTACTAAGGAAATTGAAACCGTTTTTGACTTCTCCAATGACCTGGGAATCATAAGGTCGGCAGAAAAATGCAATGGCGCTGGCGCCTGCCGTAAAACCGAATTGGTGGGTGGCACCATGTGCCCAAGTTATATGGCCACAAGAGATGAAAAACATTCCACCCGGGCCAGGGCCAATATTTTACGAGAGTTTCTCACGCACTCAGCTAAAAAGAACCCCTTTGACCATAAGGAGATTTATGATGTGATGGCGCTTTGTTTATCATGTAAAGCCTGTAAATCAGAATGCCCTTCAAGTGTAGACGTTGCCAAACTTAAAGCCGAGTTCCTGCAGCATTATTATGACGAACATGGCATACCACTGCGGTCAAAAGTTATCGCCCATATTTCATCTATCAATTTATTGGGAAGCTACTTTCCGGGCATTTATAATTTCGTAAACCAGAATCCTTTTTTAGCACGATTAAATGCAGGCATCCTTGGCTTTTCTAAAAAAAGAAAGTTTCCATTAATGTCAGGTATCCGGCTTGAGAAATGGCTGGTAAAAAACAGTAAAATTACCTCAACGGAATTCCCTAATGGGAAAGTATACCTTTTTAATGATGAATTTACCCGTTTCAATGATACTGATATCGGCATTAAAACAATTTTACTGCTGAATAAATTGGGGTACAAGGTGGTGATTCCGAAACACCTGGAAAGCGCCCGCACTTTTCTTTCAAAAGGCCTTGTTCGGCGGGCTAAACAAATCGCTAACCAGAATGTGGCCTTGTTAAACGGAATTATTACATCTGAAACCCCTTTGGTAGGTATCGAACCATCAGCCATTTTAACATTCAGAGATGAATACCCTGAATTAGTGGATGTTGATTTGAAGGATAAAGCAAAGAAACTGGCTTTTAACACGTTTATGATCGACGAATTTCTTGAAAAAGAAATGAAATCAGGTCACATAAAAAAGGAAGCTTTTACCTCTGAAAAGAAGCAAATCAAACTACACGGACATTGTCAGCAAAAAGCCATTGCATCCACGGCCCCTACCCTTTACATTTTGAATTATCCTGAGAATTATATAACTGAAGAAATACCTTCAGGTTGTTGCGGTATGGCCGGATCATTTGGTTTTGAAAAAGAGCATTATGATGTCTCGATGAAGATTGGTGAATTAGTGTTATTCCCTGAGGTGAGGAAAACAGACAAAGAAGTGCTTATTGCAGCTACCGGAACCTCTTGCCGTCATCAGATTAAAGACGGTACCGAAAGAAGAGCCCTGCACCCGGCAGAAATTCTTTATGAAGCATTGCGCAAATAATGCGCTTATTAATCAGGAATGATTCTAAAATGCCTGTTTTTATTATAGATATGATTTATAATCATGATATAATTCATAATTTTAGTGATTCTTCTTATCTTATAAACCCATCATGAAAAACCTGCTTTTATCCCTGACGGTATTGTTAATGTCATGCAACGCGTTTTCGCAATTCACACAATTTACTGATACCGTTTATTATTTTTCCTTTGAATACCCTGAAAATTGGACTGTAACCAATGAAAAAGACACCAACCTTAGAGTGGTTTTAACATCAGATGACAGAAAATTTGAGCTGGCTGCTTATGGTTTCTTTTTGCTGGAAGGAGATGTAGATCTTGAAAAATTTGTAGCCAATGATAGTATTTTTTTTCCACGAATAGGGAGCACAGCCAATACCGAAGTTGACAGACTAATCCCATATATAGGTGAGTATTTGGGTTACGTGATTGATGATGCCGACCATATTGACTATATCCGAAAGACATATGATAAAAATGCAAGTGGATTTTATGCTATTGCCCACTATGAAGTAATGAAACATTATGCCTATGCTATTATCATATACTCGAAGGAACCGGATTTTGAATCTGTATTACCTGTTTTAGAAAGCATGGATGTGTCTGTTCCAATGATGAAAAATCTCAAGGATGCCTTTTCATGGAAAGCAGCAAAAAGCAATATGTCATGGGAGAAAATAAAAGGACGGCTACCCGGCTTACTCATGTGGCTGTTATATATACTCTGGCTTTTTGGCATTATGATGAGCGGCCGATATTTCAGAAAAGGGCGCGATAAAAGAAAAGCCCTCATCAAATACAGGGATGAACTGGAAGAAGGTTATGTGGTAAACGACAATTGGAGAAAACAATACAAGAAAGCCAGGCGCCAAATATTTTTCTCCATATTAGGTTGTATCATAATTCTCGTGCCCAGCGTGATACTGTTTGGCGACAAAGTATGGATAGCCTATTTATTGGCTCCGTTATTCTTCTTGGGTGGTTACATGGGATTTATGATCAAACCTGCAGATGATTAATGCATGACTAAATATAAATTTTGCAATCGTATGAATGTTTATTACTTTTGCGGCCTCCCGATTGTAATCGGGATAACTGGTCTCGTAGCTCAGTTGGATAGAGCAGCAGCCTTCTAAGCTGCGGGTCGTGGGTTCGAGTCCCGCCGGGATCACCAAACGGGACAACTCAGTTTTAGAAACGGGTTGTCCTTTTTTGATGTGTTCAAAAGTAAGTTTTATAGGGCATTTAAAACAGTAAAATAAAACTGATTATTTGATTTATATTAGAAAATTATTGTCAAGGTATTTCTGAAATGCCTTCTTGTACTGTTCACTTACCGGGATATAAACTTTTTTGTCAAAAACAATGCGATTTCGTTCGATGGTGGTTATTTTGTTCAAATTGACAATAAATGAGCGATGAACACGCATAAAAGTCTCTTCCGGTAAAAATTCTTCCATTTTTTTCATGCTCATCAATGTCATTACGGGTTGTTGGTTTTCAATGTGAATTCGTAAATATTCACGCATACCTTCAATATACCTGATATCTGATAAAATGATTCGAAGTATTTTGTATTCTGATTTAATGAAAAGAAATTTTTCATTGCTTTCGACTTGTGTATTTTCAGTGATTTTAGGACTGATTCTCTCTTTGGCACGCTCAGCAGCTTTTAAAAAATCAGCGTAACTAATAGGTTTGAGGAGATAATCAATGGCATCCACTTTAAAGCCTTCAACGGCATATTCGCTGTAAGCTGTTGTAAAGATCACTTTGGGAGGATTATTCAATGATTTTACAAAGTCCATTCCACTCAGGTCGGGCATATTGATGTCAACAAACATCAAGTCAACTTCATTATCCTCAAAATAATTGATAGCCTGTAATGCACTTTCAAAAGTTTTCATGAGTGACAGAAAAGGTGTTTTGTCAATGTAACCGGCAATTTGCTTTAAGGCCAGGGGCTCATCATCTATAGCTATACAACGGATCATAATGGAATGCTTAAAAGTACAAGATACTCATCTTTTTTATCCTCAATTTCCAATGAATAGGAATCACCATAAATCAAATCCAGGCGCTTACGCGAATTCTCCACTCCGATTCCGGATGGTTCGTCTTTCTTTATTAAACCCGGATTACTGTTTCTTACTTCAAAGTTCAACTGATCATCATCAATCGAAAACTTAATATTAATGAAAGATGTGTTTTGATAGCTGATCCCATGCTTAAACGCGTTCTCTATATAAGAGGTAAACAATAACGGCGGGATAGATTTATCAGGTAATTGACAAGGAAGATGTAAAGATATTTTGACTTTATCAGAATACCTCAATTTCATTAGGTCAACGTAATTTTTGACAAACTCAATTTCTTTCGCAATTGGGATCTTCTCAATTTCAGAATCATACAACAAATGCCGCATCAATTTTGAAAGACGAATAATTGAATCTTTTGCTTCCTCTGTATCAAAATCAATAAGCGAGTGAATATTGTTTAGCGTATTCATAAAAAAATGAGGACTCACCTGGTTGCGAAGAAAAGCAAGCTGGACATCCGCATTTTGTTTTTCGAGTATGGCTCTTTTCCTCTCAGATTTTGCCAGTCTGAAAATGGTCATTAAACCAGTGTCGAAACCCACAAGCAGGAATGAAAATATCAACAGGTTTGCAAAAGGAGGAATAGGGCCTCCATTCTTTTCAGGAAGAGGACGAAGTGGTCTGTTTAAATTATCAGGCGGCGGCGGTGGCCTCCATTGATCACCGGATTCATGAGCCGGCCTTCCTCCTCTTTTATTGTCTGTTAAAAAATATGTTGCGGCAGAAAAAACAGCAACTAAAACCAAAACCGAAACTAAATAAAGGATGCTTTTCTTTTGGTAAAGAAACCGGGGAACAAGGACAAACCTATTGATAATAAAAATTAAAAATAATGGAACTATTATCAACATTGGCCCCATTAAGTCGGTCCATTCAAAAGATTCCTTTTCACTAAAAATAACAGGTGACGCAATGAGTAAAACCCAGACCAAACCAATCAGAACAACTTCGTAATATTTAAATTTTTTCTTTGCCATTTCCGGCCTGTTTTAAACTGGGTTTTTGCGAATTTATGAAGATACTAGAGTTTTTTAAGGTAATTCTATAATTTTTATTGTATCAACATCTTTTTCACCTGTATCTGCCCTCCTACTGATAAAGCGTAAAAGTACAAGCCTTTTGGAAATCTGCCGGCGCTCCACGAATAACTGTAATCACCCGCTATCAGATTTCCTGACACCAGTGTTTCAATAATTCTACCCTGTGAATTCATTATATTTAGCGTAACTTCATTATCCTGCTGAATACTAAAGTCGATAGTTGTATTTGTATGGAAAGGATTCGGCCGGTTTTGATCAAGTGTAAATCCCGTATTAGAAGCTAAAATATCTTCTCCAATTGAAGTAATCAAGTTTGTATTTTCTTCACCAAAAGAGGGAAGCATAAATATAAAGTCACCGGTTCCATTTGGATACCGACCTGTAGTAGTGTCTGGTTTTTGTTGCAAATAAGTTACTTCATCCAATAAATTCATGTTGTTATCAGACAATACGATTGTTTCTCCAGAAGCCGACAATTTGAAATTGGCATGTAAGCCTTCCTGATCTTCATCGTCATCAGCCCAAACAATCATATATCCTCCTCCCGAGATTGTAGTGTCAGGGAATGCCCATTGATAAGGGTCTCCTCCGTCATCTCCTAAATAAAATCCTTCAAGATTAATATCTTCTGATCCATTATTGTACAATTCAATCCAATCATCATACTCCCCATCCTGATCAGAGACTGCATTTTCATTATCAGCCATAAACTCATTGACAACCAAGTCACCAGAGATACTAATTTCATAAAATTCGTACTCGGCACGAACAGGTGAAAAAGCTACAGCATCTGAGTTTTCAGCATAAATATAATATTGAAGGTCAGTAGAACCTACAATAATAGAAACACCAAAAACGCCATCCCCGGCTTGTCCATCTTCGTGGATGCCATCATCATACATCACTATTTTTTCAAACACACCAAAACTGTTGGACCGATAAGCCAAGAACACATTGCTCACATTTCCAACTTCAGCTGTAAACCAGACTTCGGTATTCGGAGATACATCAACCGGTGAATGTGCCACATTGCTTATCTCAGGCTGGTCATACTGAAAATCGGTGAGTCCTAACAGGTAATTAGTTCTGGAGTCCATTAGCTGAACAATCCCTATAATCCCTCCTTGTGGACCTCCCCCGACCTGATTGTAAATGTTGCTGATAAAATTGTCGTAAGAGTAAAATTTGTTATTGTCAGCCTGTACGTCTTCAGCAATAATGTCCTGAATTTCCAAAGCCCTTGTTTCATAATAACCATTGCTGAAATTCTCTTCTATCATGGTTTTCATGTGGGCCACATATATTTTTCGATAGGTGTCGTTGGTGAGTATTTTGCTGATAATCGGGAATTCGCTTTCGTTTAAATTGGCAAAGGGACTGAATTGTTGTAACTGTGTAGTGTTCAGATTACCCAATGTTTGATGATTCGTATACACCCCAAAACTCTCATTTAAATCCCAGGGAATAGGATTGAACCTGCCGACATCTTTATATATGTAGTGATTTTGTGGGTTATTGATGGGGCCATCCAAATTGACCAATAGATTTGAGAAGGCCAAAAACCAGAGGTGCCGATCAATATTTAAAACCTGATCAACATATTCATTGTGATTGCTCAGCGTATCCAAAAAGTCAATCAGCACACCCCAACCATAATCAGATTTCATCTCATAATAACCATAATAATCGGTTGAATCTTCTCCATAATACTCCCAAACCCCGCCTGAAGGTGGTCCATTGGTGGTAATTTCACCTTTAACCCGGGTATTTTCATCGCTGGCAAAATGATTACGCATGAAGAATTTATCCACACTCTGATCGCTGGTATACAAACCCAGATGGATTCCGTTGATATATACATTGGCAAAATTCGCCTGACTTGCCGGGAAATAATTACGGGCTATTTCATAGCTTAAAGCTTCGCGGATAAAACTAGGATCCTTAAACAAATTTGCCAGCTTTAAGGTGCCGTAACCGTCAATCGTCTGGTCGATAATATGATCGAGTTTGATATTCAAAGGGTTTTTTACCTGGTTTGGGCTGTATGTGCTGTTGCCTTTGTAGCGAATACCGGCACTGTCAAATACTTGCCCGTTAATAGAAACTGAACCGACAAGCCTTTCTTCATCTCCATCTTCATATAGCTGGTCAAGAATGGCATCCCAGTTGGACTCTTCGAAAGTGATTTCTATTGTATTTATGGTGTTGATGTCGTAAAAACCTTGAGCATTTAAGCCAAATAAGGTTACGAAGAATAGTCCTAAAATCAAGTAAATTTTTTTCATGTCTTTTATTTTTTTATGAATTTCTTTGAATAAATGAATGAACCATCACTAAATCTCACGAAGTACAGACCTGGCTCTAAATCTGTAGTTTTAATATATATTGAGCTTTTTGATCCTAAATTATTCGAATATACAATTTTGCCAAGCAGGTTTAAAACCTTTATTGATACGTTCGAAAATTGTTCTGCTGACAGAGAAATCTTAATATAATCTGTAGCAGGGTTTGGGTAAATACTGAAAATGTCGTTATTTGGGTCAATCTCGCTCAATCCGGTTGATGATTCTGCATCACGAACCAAACGCACATAATTGTATATCCGCACAACGTCGCCTTGCGGACCATTCCCATGAGGATAATCTCCAGGGTCGCCCACTTTTGGATCGCTGCGCTGGGCACCTGCACCATGCACATCCATCAATTGATAATTCCCCGAGTTTGGCGGATTTTCCATAAAACCTAGCGCTTCACCAAAGCAAACATAGGCACCCCAGGCTCCACTATTGTCAGTCCAATTTGCATGCGTAGTTCCACTCCAGTAAAATGGGTAATTTTCTCCTCCTCCTTCATCGGTGATCACAGAACAATTAAAAACCGGATCAATGGCTGCTGAGTTGGTTACTGAAGGCGCGCGTGTGTAATCTACAATACTTTGTAATTCTTTGGCATTGGGTAAGCGCCAATCACTATGACCTGCAAATTCAAAGTTTTCTGCATAAGTCAATGCATCTTCCCAAAACATGCCTTCGCCATCATCATCCTGTGTCCATATCAAACCGGTGGCATTGTCAGTGATAGTTCCGTCCCAATTATCTTCAAAGTCGTTTATACCATAATCAGCATTTCCTCTGACATACATCACATAAAATTGTTTGTCTTCAGTTTGACCTGGCAAAGGGCCTGTGCCATAGCCTTTAATACGTCCATCGGCAAAATTCACCCCGAACACAGTTTCATCTCCATTCATCGTTGTTCCAACATAAAGTGTGGAAGAAGCCATTTGTGCATCAATCAAACGTTCACCGGCTTCCATATCGCCATAGGCAAAATCAAAATAATCAGTGTCGATGAAAGGAACCAGGTCATCAGTATTATTGCCTTCATATCCGCTGGGATCGATGCCGCTGAAAACGATGAGCGAATACATTTCTTTGATAGAAGGTAAGCGCCAGTCAATGTATCCGGCCAGGCTGAATGTGTGGGCTGCCGCCATCGCTTCGTCGTACGACAATTTATCAGCAACATTAATAAGGCCATCACCATTCAGGTCAGGGCTTTTTTGCCACATCAGGCCGGTGACCAAATCGGTTACCGTTCCGTCACCATTGTCTTGATAATTCGGCACGTGACCGGTATAGCTTGCATCCTGTCCGTAAAACGCTTCTCCGGCAGCAGGCTGGCTGATTTCTGTAAAATTGTTGTAAAAAGTTACCTGTTTTGTGTCAACTACAGGGTACGCAAGTTCTTCCTGGGAATATCCTTTAATGGAAATAAATAACAGGATGGAAATGATTATTGCGCTTAAAAATTTGGTTGTTGTGTTCATGGTTTTCATTCTATACGGTTTTCCAAATAGCAATGTTTATTTCCGGGACTTTCCCCGGCCACCTCTCAGCGATTCCGTCCTTTTCATGTAGGTGTCGAATTTCTTTTGCTGGTCTTCGGTCAAAACAGACTTCACCTCTGTTTCGAAGTCATTTTTCATATTATCCATCATTTCCCGGTCCGGTCTCGAATTCTTATCTTCCTCAACCATCTCTCTCAATAGATCAAAATGATTTGTGTATATATCACTTAACTTCTCTTTTTGTAAATCATTTAAAGCAAGTTCATCTGACAGATTATCCACCATTGCAGCAACTGATTTTGCATCTGGAATGGGATGTGGTCCTTGTTTACCGCGAGGCTGCGCCTGAGCAAATGTTACACTTAAAAATATTGTTAATGTTGCCAGGAATACGTTTATATTGGATGCTCGTTTCATGATATTCGGATTAAATGTTAATTAATTACAAGCAAAGAAATGTGTAAACAACAATTTCAAAAAATATATTCAACAAATAGGGAGATTTTGTCAATGAATGGATTGTTATATCGGTATATTTGACGGAGATAAAAGGAATTGTAACCAATATTTAAATTAAAAAATACTTAATCGAATATGAAATTCAACATCTTAACCATAATTATTTTCAGCTTTTTACTTTATTCATGCGAGAATAATAATCAAACAATATATAAAGACAATGTGAATAAAGAACCTGAAATGAATAAAGATGAAAATACATCACTAAAGTCAAAATTGGAGGAGAAGAAAGCGAATTTTGAACTCAAAGCAGATGATCATAAAAAAAGGGCTTACAAAGAAGGTATTGAATCTGTTGAAAACAGCGGAATCGTAGCTTCAGCAAAACAAGTAGGAAACAAAGCACCGGATTTCACCTTAAATAATGCATTGGGAAATCCCGTTTCATTATCAGACTATTTGAAGGAGGGTAAGGTTGTGTTGACCTGGTACCGGGGTGGTTGGTGTCCGTATTGTAGTTTAACACTCAATGCGCTGAAAGAAGAATTAGCAAATTTTAAAGCAAACGGAGCCACTTTAATTGCCTTGACACCTGAGCTGCCTGATGAATCAATCAGCACTTCGGAAAAGCATCATCTACAATTTGAAGTTTTAAGTGATATTGGAAATAAGGTGGCAAGAGAATACGGAATCGTATTCAAACTTACCGATGAAGTAGCAGCAATGTACAATCAATCATTTGAATTGAACAGATATAATGGTGACGAATCCAACGAACTTCCATTGGCCGCAACTTATATCATTGATGAAAAAGGAGAAATAGTGTATGCTTTTTTGGACGCTGACTATCGAAACAGGGCAGAGCCCTCTGAAATAACTGATTTCTTAAAGAAGAATTAAAAACCGGCTGCAACAAAAAGGGACTGATGGCTTCAAGACGTTTCGAAAAATAATGATCAGGGTGAAAGCCCCGGTGCCCGATTTGATCAAACTCAAAAAGTTTGTGGTGTAAAATTAAGGGGTAAGAGAAACATTCGTGCAACATGGAAGGCGAAAGTTTGTCTTGATAGGAGGAATGTTTCGGATAGTCTGGTTTGGCCAAAAGAAGTTGACTAATAATTATAACTTTTAGGGCGTCTATTTAAAGAACAAATTTTAAATTTGTTCCCCTTATGACTTATATTGAAACCGATTCGCAAAAGCGACAGTGGAAGACCCCCAAAGATAAAATCGAACAACTTGCAGACCTGATGAACGAACAGTCTGTTCACCCCCTGCAGACAAGTGATGAGCTGTTCCACATTTTTGATGCAGCGCTGGAAACTGAAGAAATTGATTTTTTACTTGCCATGGGAGGTGGTACCCATTCGCGTCAAAAACTGTATGAAAAAACAGGCCTTGACCAGGAGGAGTTCGATCGCATCCTGGAGTCGCTGCTGTACAAAGGGCCGGTGGCTGTTATTCGTGATGCTGACGAAATTAAAAGTTACCACATCATGACCATTTACCCCGGATGGTTTGAATTTTACATGATGCGCGGGATTGACGATGCCGAACACCGCGAATTTGCACGACGTATCGAAAAGATGTACACCGCGGCCTATGAGTTTGGCAATGAAGAGGTGATCAATGAGCTAGTGAAAGATGTGGGTCCTCACCTCTCGGTTTCCCCCACATCTGAGCCAATAACCATTAGCCTGAATGAGACCCTGACCCCGGAAAACCACGTCTATGCAGCATCGAGTATCACCAAACTTTTCTCCGGACTGGATGATGATGAATTCATCAGTGTTGGCCATTGTCTCTGCCGTTTTGAAAAAGAACTTATCGGCGACTCCTGCCGGGTAAACATGCCAATGGAGACCTGCATGTCCATTGGCCCTGCTGCCGAGCACCTGATCGAGCAGGGGATTTCGCGACAAATTTCGAAAAGTGAAGCCATTAGCATGGTAAAAAAATTCCAGGACATGGGTTGTGTGCACCAGACTGGCAGAACCATACCTTTGAAAAACTTCAAATCGAAGTACCCGATGGATGTCATCTGCAACTGCTGCTGGGATTGCTGCGGAGTGATTGGAAATTATAACCGCGGATACCTTCCTTTGACCGTCACTGCCCAATACCGCGCCGAAATAGTTACTGAAAACTGTACTGCCTGCGGCAGGTGTGCTGAAAATTGCCCGGTGGGTATCATTACGGTTGACGATGTCGCTTCCATTCAGGATGAGCTCTGCATTGGCTGTGGACAGTGTCTGCATCACTGCCAGGATGAGGCCGTTCTTTTAAAGGAAGACCGCAGGGTGGTATTCCTTCCCATGCTGGGACGTGAGCATGCCCGTATCGAACCACCGGCAGAACTTTTGGCCAGGATGCAGGATGATGAAACAACAGATGAAACCACGGAACAGCCAGATCGCGAAGGGGCATTGAAGGTAATGGAAGAAACCCGTCAGAAATACCTGCGTCCCGAGCTGCAAAAAGTCTTTAGAAAATGGAACAAAACCATGCTGTATGATTTTACCGACCTGGAAGAATCGTGGCATTTTGAAATTGTAAAAGGCATACCGGGCCCTTTAAAGATGGGCAGCATAGAAAAACCGGACATCCATTACACCCTAACTACCCATGTGTTTATCGGGCTTACAAAAGGAACCATCGATGGCTTCAAGGCATTCCGAAAGAAATTGGTAAAAGTGAAAGCCCCGGTACTCGATCTGATCAAACTCCAGAAACTTGTGGGCTAAAAAATTTATAACGAATTAAATCTCCTTAAACAGACAAACTTCCAAACGCCTGTTTTTCAAACTGCATTTCACCATCCTCGCCTTTAAAAATATTGATCCAGGCTTGCCAGTTTTCGTTATCCATTTCAGGGTAATCAAGGCGGTAATGGCTGCAGCGGCTTTCGGTACGCATGAGGGAGGCTTTCAGTTTCATCTCGGCGCTGGTGATCATATTTTTTGTCTCGTGCACCAGCCTCAGTTCATGCAAATCCAAAGCCCTGAGCATGGGCATGTGGTGGTCGCGCAGTTCTTCGATGTAGGCCAGGGCAGCTTTTAACATGCTTTCTTTTTTGATGTACAGCACAAAGTTGGGGATCATAATTCCCTGCAGGGTTTGTGTAACCCATGCCGGACTGTAGCCTGCTTCTCTTTTCAGCGGAGCCAGCATTTCCTCTTCAATTTCATTCATTTTTGCAGCTGTAATTGTTGGCATCTCTGTTTGCCCGTAATACCTTGCAGCAGCTTCGCCGGCAATGGCACCCTGAACTGCAGAACCTGCCAGTGATGAGCCAACTTGTGTATAAATCGCTCCTGCCATATACGAACCAAGTGCATCGCCGGCTGCGTACAAGCCGGGAATAGTCGATTCGCATTTGTCATTAACAGGCACCAGTCCTTCCGATTTATGGATGGCCATACCGGCAGATGATCCTCCGGCTAATTCTCCGGCCATTCCCGGAGGTGGTCCATCTTTTTTTGGTCTGTCGCCTTCTGGTTCCTTTCTTTCCTTTCCCTGACTTCTTATCATTTCAGGCATATAAGGTCCACCTGCAACAGCATTGGTTTTTCCTTCACCGGGTCGTCCTCTTTGAATGGGACTACCCAAAACATAAGCCTTGTAGTTCATATCAACCCCAAGATCATGACGAATTCCGACACCGGTTATTCCGGGCTTTCTTTCAAACATGCCATGCCAGCCTCCAAAGCAGTCGGCAGCATTTTTTGATTGTCCCGGATGGCCGTCGTTCCATTCTTTACCTGTAACTTTTGCCCCAATGTTGTAGGCCATGATAGTACCATCATGAGTAAGGTCACAAATAGGAAAGCCATTGGGTTTAAACCCGCCTGCACCTGTACAGAGGATAACACTTTTTGCTCTGAAAAAATGTACTTTTTCCTCATCCAGGCTAAAACCGGCAGCACCAGCTATTTTCCAGTTTTCACGGATCAGGTTGGTAATCACTATCCTTTCCATTACGGGAATACCTCTTTCATCAATGGGTTTCCTGAACGGCTTGTTGTAAAGCACCGAATCGAAAAAGCCCCATTCCCGGAGTTCGTTCACCCGTTCGAGCGAGTGTTCAGCCACCTGTCGTGTGTATACGGGGTTATTGGTGCCCAGGGCTGAGGCAGAAACCGCCGCAACAAATTCATCAATGCTCACATCTGCAGTTTTTGGATCGTAGGCAAAAATGCCTTTGGCAAATGGGGTCTGGCCGGAAGACCCCAATTGACCTTTTGAAACCAACAATACCTTTGCCCCTGCATCATGCGCTTTCACTGCAGCAAACAAACCGGCCATCCCTCCACCAATAACCAGTACATCGGTGTTGGTGTTTTCTCTTTTCATGTCTTTAATGTTTATTTCCTCAACATTTTCTGTCCAGCCTGCAGAAATCCCCATCGAGGCAAGTGCAGCTATTCCGGCTGCCCCTCCGGCCAGTCCCAAAAAATGACGGCGTGAAATATCCCTTTTTTCTGTTGAATTGTCCATTTTTTTAGCTGATATTTTTTTGTTGTTGAACGAGATAAGTTCTCAAAAGGAGTAAAATACCCATACCCGAAACAGCGATAATAAAGAAAATCATAGCGGTATTGGTGTGTCTGCCAAGATCGATGGCATGCCACGATGCCACTACGATAAAAAGTATGGACAGTATGCCGTGCAACAAGCGCCAGTTTGCATAGCTCATGGGCAGCATTTCACGAAAGAAAGAAGTAATGCCAATGACCAACATCAGCAACCAGGCACTGATTCCCAGTAAAACCCCGGTACTGTCGTAAGTAGTAAGCAGGGTAGCCAACGCATCCAGTGGTTCAATCCCGGCTTCAAAAAAACGGGGAAGAATAATCATGAAAGGGTGCAGCAAGAGGACACCGATAAACAAGTAGCCAAATATTTTATGGAGCCTGTTGATCGTCTTCATTTCTGGTAAATTCAGTTCTTTCCTGCTGATTCGTGAAAAGAAAAACTGCCCGGTCATCATGAAGAAGGCAAAGAGTGTTAAGAGCGAAACCCCTTCCTTAAGCCAGGTGCGTGCGGGAAAGTCTCCCACTGCCCAAAGAAACAGCGGGAAACCAACGAATACACCAATAACCAAAACCACATTGAAATTTTTCATTCTATCCATTTTATCCCCATGAAACGATAACCGGAATGGATTTTTCCGGTGTTATTGTGATGGCATCTACCGGGCAATTCATCCGGCACAGATGACAGATTTGGCAATCGGCAGGATAGGTGATCACTGCCTTGCCCGATCTTTTGTCCAAACGGATCACATCGGTGGGACATGCCAGCACACATATTCCGCAACCGATGCAACCGCTTATAGCATTAATTGACATTTTTGAATACTTTATAATTATTGTGAGCCCTTCCCTGTACAGAAAGATACTTTCACAAAACAAAACTATATTATAGCCTGGGGACCGAAAAAAGTAATCAACGGATAGGAGGATTTTCTCAACGAATCAGAATTATATTCTGTAATTTTCTTTACAGGTGCAAAAAATCAAACTTTTTTTTGGAATTAAGGACTTGCTTTTTTTGGGGATACTCCAGCATATTTTTTTATAAAATAAATCCTGGCTCTTTCAAAATTGTTGTTAAGTACTGTAGAATGAATTTTCGTTTTACTCAAATGAGCTGTTTATTGAAATATGCAGTTTTGAATACTCTTGTCAAGGGATAGCTTCCTACAAGTAATAATTACCGAAATGAAGTTTAAATAAGGTTGATTTCTGCAGGTTTTTTATAGAAATGGTTCGACTTCAGTTCCGTCGGGATTACTTAAAAGCTGTAGATGTGTAATATACGGCTTTTTTCAAGCCCAATAAGTACTAACAGCGCTTCATAAAAAAGCCCGGCTAAATAGCCGGGCTTGATCGTATTATAAGAATACCTATTGTTTCACAATCTTTTTAGTAATCACTTGGCCTTCAGTTCTTACCTTCACCACATACATCCCCCTATCAAAATTTATAATGTCAATCAATTCATAATTATCCACATCATCTTTATAATATACAAGCTGTCCTGTAAGACTGTATATCAATATTTCCATTCGCTCAGTAGATGCTGAAACAATATTAAGTTGGTCTTTAGCCGGATTCGGATACACCTCAATTTCTTTAGCCATATCTAATTTATCATTAGACATAATTTCTAACTGAAGTTCTTCAACAGGACCTGTTGATACATTTTGCAAAGGCTGTAATGATCCACTGACTATAATATCATCAAAAGTGAAGCCATCGCTGGATGTGGTCCTGTTAGCCGAATAATTATCTTCCTGGCCAAACCGTACCTGGAAATCAGAGGTAGGGTACTGACCGTTTGCAGTCAATAACGCGTCAATATCTATACCTGATATTGTTTTCCATCTACCAACTGACCCTCTATTTAAATAAAGATTGAAAGCTTCTATCCAGACATCACTGGTATTGCCACGTATCCAAACCCGGTCATTGGCATGCGATTCTTCTGCATGGTGCATGTAGGTGAATGAAAGTTCCAAATCGGTAGATGTAGCATAAGCCGATAAATTTAACGTGGCAATGATGTAGTTAACTGCGTAGCTGCTTCCCGAAGGATTCGCGTCAACTGTAGCTGCATGATTTCCATTGTAGTAAAATCCATTTCCTGCTGTAAAACGCAAACGTCCTGTAGTTGTTTTTTCATAACTCCACTCAGGCAATCCGTCTATAGTAGTTGTATTTGCCGTAAATGTTTCGATACTGCCAATATCTTCAAAATCTTCAATCCACGGAAGGCTGAAAGATGGAGGATCAATTACAGTAACATAAGCCAATTTTATTTCTGAATCCGAACCATTTTCATTGGTTGCTATGAGTGTTACATCATATGTTTCTACCGTATCAAAAATTAGCTTTGGATTTTGTGAGTTGGCATTAGTTCCATCAACGAATGTAACCGATGGCGGATCAAACATCCATGACCAGCCTGTCGGGGAATTTGTCGAAACATCTGTGAAACTCACCACCTCTCCCAACATAGGAACCGTATTATCAGCTAGAAAATCTGCTACAGGAGGATCTTCATTCACGGTTCCGCCAACAACTTCAAGCATATCAATAGCAATATCACTATAGAATGTATTACTTGCGCCACTACCCACAATTCCCCTGAATCGGATTACCACAATATCTTCTCCTCCCCACGATGATAGATCAACAATAGCCTGCTCATAAGGATCAGACTGGGTATCTTGCTGGGGGCCGTTTGCCACCCAGACACTATTATGCCAACTTCCATCAAAGACATCCACATGCAATGAGGCGATTGACACCCCATACATATGATAATAGAATGACAATGTGGGTGCCGGTAATGTTGTAAAATTGAATGTTGCTTCAAGATGTGCTTCGTCACCATTTACCCTCGGGCTTGAAGCTTCAGTGTACAAATAATAAGTACCTTCATGTGCACCATTGGGCCCTGTTAAGTTTGAAGGCGTTCCCCTGTTAATTCTTGTCCATTCGAAATCATCTGTCGATCCCTGTCTCCACAACCCCATACCTGTTTCCCAACTCTGTGAATAAGGAAATGTATTAATCGTGTATGCACCCGCCTCCATTTTTTCAACTTTAATATCATCGAAAGTGAATCCGTCGCTGGCAGTTGTTCTGGATGCTGTATAATTATCCTCCTGTCCAAAGCGTATCTGGAAGGTGGACGAAGGACATTGCCCATGCGTGCTCAATAAAGCATCTATATCAATTCCTGATATTGTTTTCCAGGCGCCAGTCGCTCCTTTATTTGAATAAAGATCAAATGCTTCTATCCAAACATCGCTACTGTTACCACGAATCCAAACCCTGTCGTTAGCATGCGATTCTTCTCCATGGTGCATATACACAAATGAAAGTTCCAAATCGGCAGATGTAGCATAAGCCGATAAATTTAACGTGGCATTAATAAAGTTAACTGCGTAGCTGCTTCCCGAAGGATTCGCGTCAACTGTAGCAGCATGATTTCCTGAATAGTAAAATCCATTCCCTGCTGAAAAACGTAAACGCCCGGTAGTTGTCTTTTCATAACTCCACTCAGGCAATCCGCCTATAGTAGTTGTATTTGACGTAAATGTTTCGATACTGCCAACATCTTCAAAATCTTCAATCCACGGAAGGCTAAAGGAAGGAAGATCAGCGGCAATGACATAGGCAATTTTTGTTTCTATATCAGCACCTTGTGAATTTGTGGATGTAAGCGTTACATCGTATGTGCCTGCCACATCAAAAGTGAGTTGTGGGTTCTGAGAATTTGCACTGGTTCCGTTAACAAACGTAACTGAAGGAGGATCAAATGACCATATCCAGCTTGTCGGTGTATTTGTCGAAACATCAGTGAAGTTGACAATTTCACCTGTAATAGGCGCATTATTATTGGCGTAAAAGTCAGCATCCGGAGGTAATAGTGGGTCAGCACAATAAATGTAATCGACTGCAAATTCCGTATCCGACCCACCTGCATTCGTTACTGTTAATTGCACATCATAGTATCCCTCCACATCAAATCTTACCTTCGGATTTTGAGAGTTCGCGTTGGTGCCATTCATAAATGTGATTGTCGTAGGCGTAAATATCCAGGCCCAGGAAGTCGGGTTATTATTGGTTAGATCTGTGAAATTCACAATGTCACTCGTTTCGGGCGTTGTATTATCTGCAATAAAATCTGCTACCGGTGGTGGCGCTGACGCATTAATGTAATTTGTCTTGGTTTCTGTGTCTGAACCTCCATTATTTGTAACTGTTAAGGAAACAGTATACATACCCGGAACATTGAATTTGACTTGGGGGCTTTGTGAAGTTGAACCTGCACCACCCATATAGGTAATCGTTCCAGGGTTAAATGACCATAAACAGGACGTGGGATTATTGGTGGAGAGATCAGAAAAACTCACTGTCTCATCCAGGGTGGGTGTTAAGTTATTGGCACTGAAATCTGCAACCGGAGGTGACATCGACACATTAATGTAATTCGTTTTGGTCTCAGTGTCCGATCCACCGTTATTTGTAACGGTTAACGAAACAGTATACGTGCCCGGAACATTGAACTTAACTAGAGGGCTTTGTGAAGTTGAACTTGCACCACCCATATAGGTAATCGTTTCAGGGTTAAATGACCATAAACAGGACGTGGGATTATTGGTGGAGAGATCAGAAAAACTCACTGTCTCATCCA
>JAZBOW010000251.1:0-2754 GCA_036351335.1 Bacteroidales bacterium
GAACAAGAGGAAATTAAGATGACAAAGACAATCATTAATAAGCTGAATTTCTGAAATGATAAAATATTTTTCATGGGTTTGAATTTATTTTGAGTCCTTAAGTTTGTTAATATCCCTTCTGTTCTTTTTGGTTGGGCGGCCGATGCCGCGATCACGTTTTTCATAATTCAATTGTTTCAACAGGTCTAGTTTTTCATATTCTTCAGCAGGGGTGAGATCTTCCAAATAATCGTCAACCAGTTTGGCACCCACACGATTTTTGAGGATGGCTTTTACGGCTACTTTTTTCCTGATCACGCCCGTTTGCACTTCAATTTCTTCACCCACCCTGATGTCTCTAGAGGGTTTTACATTCTGGCCATCCATTTTCACTTTGCCGCCCCGGCATGCATCCGAAGCCTGTGTCCGGGTTTTAAATAACCTGACTGCCCAAAGCCATTTATCTATTCTGATGACATCCAAGGGTTTTATTTTTTTCGAAAGAATAATTGAATCGGTACTCCTGTAAAATCGTATAAATCCCTGATCTTGTTTTCCAGAAAGCGCCTGTATGATTCTTTTACATCTTCAGGCAGGTTGCAGAAAAATAAGAATTGTGGTGTAGGTGTTTTTAATTGCATGATATATTTAATCTTCACATACCTTCCTCGAGATCCCATGGGTGGTGGTGTGTTTTCAATAATTGGGAGCAGTGCGTCGTTAAGTTTGGAAGTAGGGATTTTTTGCGACCGCCTTTCATATACTTCTGTGGCTAACTCCAGGGTTTTAAAAATGCGCTGTTTCTCATGCACTGAAGTGAAAACGATGGGCACATCATTGAATGGGGCGATTTTTTCTTTGATTTTTTTAGAAAACTCAAGATGGGTATTGGTTTCTTTGTTCACCAGGTCCCATTTGTTGACAACTACCACGATTCCCTTCTTGTTTTTTTCGGCAAGATGAAAAATACTGATATCTTGTTTTTCGATGCCGCTTTGCGCATCAATCATCACAATACAGATATCTGAATTTTCTATGGCACGGATGGTTCTTAAGGTTGAATAGAACTCGATGTTTTCATACACTTTACCTTTTTTCCTTAGTCCGGCAGTATCTACCAGCATAAAATCATGACCGAAAGCATTATATCGTGTATGGATGGAATCACGAGTAGTGCCTGCAATAGGGGTGACGATATTGCGTGTATTTCCTAACAGAGTATTGATAAATGAGGACTTGCCAACATTAGGCCTGCCCACGACTGCAATGTGCGGAATATCAGGCTTTTCATCTTTTTTTTCAGCGTTGAATACCTTAACCAATTCATCAAGCAACTCACCCGTGCCGCTTCCGTTCACAGATGAGATGGCATACACTTCGCCCAGGCCAAGGGCATAAAAATCGCCTGCCTGACTGCTGATATTTGGGGTGTCTGCTTTGTTTGCCGTTAAAAAAACCTGTTTTTTTGTCTTCCTTAATAATTGAGCTACATCTTCATCCAGGGGGTTAATACCTTCCCTGATGTCAACAACAAAAATGATGGCATCGGATTCATCGATAGCGAATAATACCTGCTTCCTGATTTCTTCTTCAAAAGTATCATCAGAGCCATGCACATAGCCACCTGTATCAATCACGGAAAACTCCACACCATTCCAGTCACTTTTGCCATAAATACGGTCGCGGGTAACCCCGCTTATAGCTTCTACAATAGCTTCCTTACTTTCTGTTAACCTGTTAAAAAGTGTCGATTTCCCAACATTTGGTCTGCCTACAATGGCCACTGTATTATTCATAATAACAATTAGATTTAAACTGTAAAATTAATGATCGTAACCGAATCTTTTCAGCATGTTTTCCTTTTCTCTCCAATCTTTGTTCACTTTTACAGTAATCTCGAGAAAAACTTTATTCTGGATGAATTCTTCGATGTCTTTTCTGGCTTCGGTGCCTACTTTTTTAATGGATTTTCCCTGGTGACCCAGAATGATGGCTTTCTGCGATTCGCGATCCACAAAAATAGTGGCAGAAATTCTGACCAGTTTAGGTTCTTCCTTGTATTCATCAACGGCCACCTCTACCGCGTAGGGCACTTCTTTTTTATAGTTGGTGAATACTTTCTCACGAATGATCTCAGAAACAAAAAAACGTACTGAGCGGTCAGATAATTCATCTTTCGGAAAAAACGGGGGGCTTTCAGGAATTAAAGTAAGTATTTCATCAAATACTTTCGCGATATTAAAATTCTTAACGGCAGAAATAGGGATGACTTCAGCATCGGGCAGTTTTGATGACCAATAAGCCATTTCCTTTACCACGCTTTCCTGGTTTGACAGGTCAATTTTATTAATAATGACTATCACAGGAATATTAGCTCTTACAATCCGCTCAAGTACATCATTCTCTTCAAATAACTGTCCCGTTTCATGCATCAGCAGCAATACATCAGCATCCACCAGCGCTGATTCGATGTACTGGTTCATATACTCGTGCATTTTGTAAGATGGGTCTTTTACGATGCCCGGTGTGTCAGAATACACAATTTGAAAATCTTCACCGTTCACAATACCCATAATGCGATGGCGGGTGGTTTGTGCTTTTGAAGTGATGATGGATAACTTTTCACCCACCAAAGCGTTCATCAGCGTGGATTTCCCCACATTGGGATAGCCAATAATATTTACGAATCCGGCTTTGTGTGTCATAATAATATTCAGAAAAGTTTGCACAGCAAAGAAACAAAATTTATCTTTGCACTCCAATTTACCATACTGC
>JAZBOW010000252.1:0-12975 GCA_036351335.1 Bacteroidales bacterium
ATTCCTGATTGACAAGCAAGGTGTTGTACGTCACCAGGTTGTAAATGATCTGCCACTCGGCCGTTCAGTTGACGAAGCGATTCGCATGATAGATGCATTGCAGTTTTTTGAAGAAAATGGCGAAGTTTGTCCAGCTGATTGGAAGCCCGGCGATGATGCTATGGTTGCAGACGCCGCGGGTGTTGCCAAATACCTGAGTGAACACTAGACATATCACATACATGGAGCGAAACGCCGGTTAACGCCGGCGTTTTTTTATGCCTGAATGTTATTTCTCGTGCAGTTTTAATTTATAAAATGTTTCGTTGGGATCCCTAAAGATATGCTCCACCTCCAAGTCTAAACTATAAGCGGGGTAGCAGTTGGATATTCTATCTAGAATAATCTGCAGGTCCTTCTTTTTTCCTTCGCCAATAAAAATGTAAGCCGTCTTTTGGGGATCCAGAAACTCATCCGCATCCTTAAATTTATCCCACAAATAAAACTGATCATTCCAATTAACATATAAAACAGTATGTGGATAGGTTTCCCTTAATTGCTTTTTAAATGTACTTCTCAGCTGTCCACTTAACATAAACCCTCCCGCCAGGGCAGTTTGCATAAAAGGTGAACCGCGGTAATGCGGACTAATGATTAACAAGTTATCTTTTGTATTATACGAATCGAGCATTCGCTCCCTGTCTTCAAATTTGGCAGTCTGCGCCTGTTTAATTTTCACACTCGCACCCAGGTATTTTGACTGGGGTACAATTAGCATTAAAGTTAGCAGAAATACAGCCAATGATAGATACTTCCTTATATTTTTAGATCCGATGACAGACAAAAGAAGGCTCCCTATCAGAAATATGACAAATGCCTTAAGTACCAGCACCGGAAGGATATAATGATAGGCAAAATGCTTTGTGACAAATAAAACAAAAATTATAATGGCAACGATAACAGCTAATAAGGTACGTTTCAGCAGGATTGTTAAATGTCCTTTGTTTCTAAAAAACCTGAAGCTATAAAATATAATAAGTTGTATTACTGCAAATCCTATTAATATGAATAAAGCGTGATCCACGTCAAATATCTTTTGAAGACGGCCAGGTACTTTTGCCAAATCCACAAAATTTGTGTCGCCGGAGCCCCATTGACCACTGTGTAGCAACATATTGCTATACCACCTCCACGATTTACCAAGATTTATGAACAATGGAAAAGCGAAAATGATAATAGCGAAAGGTGTATATAATAAGTATTGTTTAATGCGTTTTTTTGCATCGAGTAGGAAAAGAGGAATGATTAAAAATGGAAAATATGACAATTTTGTGGCCATTCCTAATCCTCCAATGATTGCAAACGCCAAGGCATACAACTTGCTGTTTCTTCCCTGTTCAGTGTCGTAAATATATTTTATGATGAATAATATGAGGAATATGAGTATTGGGATTATAACAGATTCAGGCAATACCCTTCCGGAAACGATAAGCAAACGGATACTGTAGAAAGGGGTTAATTGCATCAATAGTGCCATCGGAACATTTCCGGTATGCTTAAGCGTAAAATATCCTAAAAGAAATAGCGCACAAGCGGTAATAACATTCAATAAAATATTCGCTCCATGAATAAATGCTTCAGGGTGGTTAAGTGCATTGGAAATTAAATCACTTCCAGGAAATAAAAGATTGACAATATGTGCCGAAATGGCAAATAATACTTCTATGGTGGTGCCTGGATGATCAATATAATCTACTGCCAGATTTAAAATAGACAGATTTAATCCATTCATAAAATGAAAATATTCCGGGTCAGTATTCAACAGGTAAAATTTACCGCTAATAAAATGGATAAGAATGGCCAGCATAAGAAAAATAACCGGAATAACCGCGACAGAAATTCTTCTTAAATATCCGTACAAGCGCTTCCAACTAACGGTTGCATTCATAATTCTAAAATATTATTTGAATAATTCATTAAAGTAAACAGATTACTTCTCAAGCATTTTTGCTTTCTTCCAGTATTCATCCATTTCTTCCAGGCTCATATCCACCATATTTTTACCATCTTTTAATGATTCTCTTTCAATAAACTGAAACCGTCTGATAAATTTTTTGTTGGTTCGCTCCAGAGCGTCTTCAGGATTAACGCCAATATACCTGGCATAATTAACCAGCGCAAATAGCAGGTCGCCAAATTCATCCTCCATACGTGCCTTTTCAGCTTTTGTATCTACTTCATGTTTCAGTTCATTCAATTCTTCAATCACCTTATTCCAAACCTGCTGGCTGTATGCCCATTCAAAGCCCACACCTTTCACTTTTTCCTGAATCCTATATGCTTTTACTAAAGGAGGCATTGATTGAGGTACACCTTCCAAAACAGATGTCTTCCCTTCTTTTAGTTTTAGTTTCTCCCAGTTGTTTTTTACATCATCAGCGCCTGAAACATCCACATCGCTGTATATATGAGGATGGCGGTATACGAGTTTATCAGAAATATGATCCAAAACATCTTTAATATCAAAAGACTTTTTCTCCGACCCGATTTTGGCATAAAAAACAATATGCAACATTAAGTCGCCAAGTTCTTTTTTAATTTCCTGAAGGTCATCCTCCAGTATGGCATCCGACAATTCATACACTTCTTCAATAGTAAGGTGCCTCAAGCTTTCAAGTGTTTGTTCCTTGTCCCATGGGCATCCGGCGCGCAATTCATCCATGATAATTAAAAGTCTCTCAAACGCTCTTAACTTTTCCTCCATATCCATTTTATAATGTGATTTTTTTAATCTGTGCAAGTTATTATAATTTTTACCGTTGAAAAAAAATGTGTCTTTTTTTTACCAACTGCAAACTGAAAAGTTATTAAAATAAAAGTGGCACTTTTCTTCTAAATTTGCCGTTAAATAGTTATTCAAATTGAACACTTCAAACAAAATAGGATTTTGTGTATTCATCTGCACCCTCTTCTTATTTTGCAACCATGTAAACGGGCAGGCTGCAAGTGGCAAGTATTCAAAATTCAACATCATGGCAGAAGCAAAAACCCATTACGGTTTTCTTTACAGCCACCACCTGGAGTTAGACCGATTTCAATCACATTATCCCGCTTATGAATTCAGTATTGAGCAGGCCACCTGGGGAGCCAAACGCTGGGAAGTTGCTTATGCTTATCCAATTATTGGCATTAGTTTCTGGTATTCTCGGCTCGGTGGCTTTGAAGAAATCGGTTCAGCATATGCCCTCTATCCATTTATTAATTTTCCTGTTTTTTACAATGCAAAGCAAAGCATGAATTTCAGACTTGGCTTAGGATTGAGTTATCTTACGAATAAATTCGACCGAATTGGAAATTATAAAAATTTTGCAATTGGATCACATGTAAATGTAGCAGGCAGTTTATATCTGGAATACAGAAGAAAGCTAAATAGAATATTAACTATTTCGGGCGGTTTTGGACTCACGCATTTCTCCAATGGTGCCACCAAAACTCCAAATTATGGCATGAACATTCTAACTGCGAATCTAGGCATAAGCGCTTTTTTAAAGCCGCCCAATCCAGCATTCGATAAAAAATTGTTGCCTGAATTGTATTCCTTTGAATTCGACGGCAGAAAAGACCTTGATATCGAAATTTCATTTAGTTATGCCAGTAAAGATATGAGCGAACAATATGGAGAACGATTTAATGTGTACGCCTTTTATATTAATCTGTTAAAACGAGTATCATATAAAAGTAAGCTTGGAGGTGGCATTGATATTGTGTACGACCAATCTGACATGTTTATACTCCAATGGACGGGTAATGAAGTGGAAAACGGTTTGCAGACCGTTAAACCCGGATTAAGTGTGGCGTATGAAATGGTCATCTCAAAAATATCATTCATGTTCAACTTTGGCGTTTATTTATATGCTAAAGAATATGGTGAGGGGCCATTATACCAGCGGCTAACGCTGAAATACTTTTTTGCAGATCCTGTATTTTTCAATGTCGTGTTAAATACTAACTGGGGCAAAGCAGAATACGTAGGCTTTGGATTTGGTTATAAACTCAACTTTATTTATAAAAGGAAAATTTCGCACAATTGATTAAAATTTTAAACATATTAGCTATTCTCATGCTTTTTGCCTCATCTTGCCAAAAGGCATCTGTAGGTGATTGTTTAAAAAGCACCGGTTCAATAACAATTGAAGAAAGGCCCATTACAGGATTTCACACGATTGAACTTAAAGATAATATCGAACTTGAACTTCATTCATCAAATATCAACAGCCTTTCCATAGAAGCAGGGAAAAATCTGTTGGGCGGAATAAGAACAACAGTTGTTGATAGTGTGCTGACCATAGAAAATAATAATAGTTGTAATTGGGTGCGCGATTATGATGCACCTTTGAAAGCATACCTGAATTTCATCCGATTAGATACTATTCAGTACAGATCCATTGGAGATATTAGCAGTATAGACACTGTGTTTGTTGAAAATTTGGTGATCAATGTGTGGGAAGGAGCGGGGAATATCAGCTTTGTTGTGAATGCGAGGATGCTATTTTGCAACCTGCATTATGGCACTGTAGATTTTAAAATGATCGGTCGTAGCGAAAATTGTTTTGTGTATTCGGCTAGTTTTGGCCTCGTAGACAATCTACAGCTAATTTCAAAAAATGTCTACCTTAAAACCAAGAGCAGCAATGATGTATACGTAAACGCGACACATACGATGGATGTGTCGCTCGAAGGTATCGGGCATGTATATTATAAAGGTAGCCCACCTGATATTAGTCTGAACAAAACAGGTTCAGGAGAATTAATAAGGCTTCCTGAATAAAATAAAATACAAAGAAATCCAGCTCGGAAATGAACTATTAATAGGCTTTAGCAAAAACAACCCTTTGTCTCGAAGGTTTTCCTGTAAAAATACACTTGCCTTCTTTCAATTTCCCATTAGTAGGGATTAATCGTATGGTAGCTTTCGTTTCGTCCTTGATCTTTTCTTCAGTTTCGTCAGTACCATCCCAGTGTGCCCAAACAAAACCACCTTTCTCAATACGGTTTTTAAATTCATCCCAGCTATCCACATTAAATGTATTGTCATCCCTGAATGAAAGTGCTTTTTGGAATATATTATTTTGAATATTCTCCAGCAGATTTTCTATTTTATGAGCTATATCCTGAATGGCCAGGGTTTCTTTTTCCAGTGTATCTCTGCGGGCTACTTCAACCGTGCCATTTTCAAGGTCACGAGGGCCAATAGCTAATCGTACGGGTACACCTTTTAATTCCCATTCGGCGAATTTGAAACCTGGTTTATGTGTATCCCTGTCATCAAACTTGACAGAAATGCCCTTCGTTTTCAGATCATTTACAATTTTATTTACTTCAATTGTTATTACATCCAGTTGCTCCGGTTTTTTATAAATAGGGACAATCACTACTTGTATCGGTGCTAATTTTGGTGGCAATACGAGGCCGTTATCATCAGAATGCGACATGATGAGTGCACCGACCAACCTTGTAGAAACACCCCAGGAAGTAGCCCAAACATATTCCAATTGGTTCTCCTTTGTAACATATTTTACATCAAACGCTTTGGCGAAATTTTGGCCCAGGAAGTGTGAAGTGCCGGCTTGCAATGCCTTGCCATCCTGCATTAATGCCTCAATACAATATGTTTCAACAGCGCCGGCAAATCTTTCTCCCGGCGATTTAACACCTTTTAATACCGGAACGCCCATCCATTTTTCAGCAAAATCAGCATACACATCTAAAATGAGTTCCGCTTCTTTAACAGCTTCATCTTTTGTAGCATGGGCTGTATGACCTTCCTGCCATAAAAATTCTGCCGTTCTAAGAAACAGTCTGGTTCTCATCTCCCAACGCACCACATTGGCCCATTGGTTAATAAGCAAGGGTAAATCTCTGTAAGACTGGATCCACTTTTTATAAGTATCCCAAATAATAGTTTCCGATGTAGGTCTTACTATGAGTTCTTCCTCCAATTTCGCACTTTCATCAACCATTACACCTCCTTTGCCATCATTTTTTAGTCTGTAATGTGTTACCACAGCACATTCTTTTGCGAAACCTTCCACATGGGCGGCTTCTTTAGCGAAAAAGGATTTGGGAATAAAAAGCGGAAAATACGCGTTTACATGTCCCGTATCTTTGAACATTTGATCCAGGGCTGCCTGCATTTTCTCCCAAATCGCGTATCCATAGGGTTTGATTACCATGGAACCTCTTACTGCGGAGTTTTCAGCTAAATCTGCTTTTATAACTAGATCATTGTACCATTGTGAATAATTTTCCGCTCTTGATGTTAACTCTTTCGCCATTTCTATAAGTTTGGTATAATATTTGTAATTTTTAGGGAAAGCAAATTTAAACAATGTTTATTAAACCACAAGAACCAGGTATCATGAAAGCAAAAAAAAGACATACGGTTTACATCCTCTCGCTTTTCATAGCAGCCCTGAGCATCACATCATGTTCATCAGTTGGGGATTTACCAAAAGACGATGTGTATTATTCGAGGAACACGGAGAGTTCAGGTGAATATAACTGGGATGATTTCCAAAAGAATTCTGAAACCTATGGCTCTAAAACTATAACTTCCAACGTTGAAGGCAGTGATTCATATGATTATAACACTTCCTACCAAGATGATGTAGCTATAGGTGAAACCTCCGGAGAAGATTATGAATATATTGATGAATACTATGATGGCAGCTATGAGAGCCGATTAGAAAGATTCGGAAGTAACGGCTCCAGTACAAATTTTGGTTATTACGACGATTATTATACAGGTTACAACAATTGTTATAGTTGTAATAGTGGCCCAACTATTTCTTTCGGATTTGGTATGGGCATGGGCTATGGCTATGGTATGAGCTACGGATATGGTTGGCCATATTACTCTTACTACCCATCCTGGTATTATCCTTATTATTACCCTTCTTATTACTATCCTTATTATGGATACAACAGCTACTGGTCAGGTTACAATGCCGGTTACAATGCCGGATACTGGAATGGGTATTACGGTTATCCATATGGCGGTGGTTATTACAATGATTACGGCTATGGTTCTGCTGTAGCTTATGGTCCAAGAAACAGCCGCGTTGGAGGAACTAATATCCCCCGAAACAGAAGTACCGGCAGTGGAGGGTCAGGGGTGTCAAGTCAGAAAAGTGAAGTGGTCAGCGGCGGAGCAATAAACCCTATTGCCAGGGATGGATCAATAATAGCCAGGGATGGATCTACTGTTGCATCAAGAGACGGACAGGCAACTAATAACCGAGATGTGTCAGGCAACACTGTGAGAATTGGAAAACCCGATAGCGATGTAACCTATAGAAGAGATGCAAACACCCAGAGTGTGGTAAAAAGCAGAAGTGGCACACCGGCTAGCAGACAACCGGAAAAAGTGTACCAAAAGCCTAAATCGTACCAAAACCTTTCTACACAGCAAACTAAAAGCAGGTCAGAATACGTGAGGCCGACAAATAAAACAAAACCGGGTACAGCCAATCAAAGCCGGACGAATAACGTCAGGCCAAATCCTACCACACCGAGAGATATAAACACATCGGGGTCTAATAGAAATAACAATATCTATCAGCCTTCAAAAAACAGGTCTTCTTCTTATGAAAGATCTACACAGAGTAAAAGTTATTCGTCACCATCGAGAACAAATACTTCTCCGAGAAGTTATTCGAGCCCATCCACTACAAGGTCAAGCGGAGGCGGTGGTAAAAGTTCTGTTGGCAGTTCAAGAAGTAGCAATGTTTCAAGTGGTAGCAGCTCAAGATCATCCGGATCAGGTTCAAGTAGCCGCTCATCCGGTTCTTCTTCCAGAGGTGGAGGTGGAAGCCCAGGAAGAAGATAGCAACTGAGGATTTCCTCAATTTTCTTCATTAAAATATATATATCATGAAAAGATCAATCATTATCATAGGTCTTCTGTTAGGAACTTATGCACTATCGGCACAATTTGCAGAAGACGCTTTAAGATATTCACAAAGGTATTACCAGGGTTCAGCCAGGTTTATGGGCACAGGTGGAGCATTTGGCGCCCTCGGCGGCGACTTTTCGACATTGAGCACCAACCCTGGTGGTATTGGTGTTTTCAGAACAAGCGAGCTGATATTAACACCCAGTGTTACGAGTCGTAAAGTGAGCTCACTCTATCTATTTGACAATACACTTCGTGAAGATAACAGAACCGTTTTCGCATTGAATAACTTTGGCTATGTAAATGCCAAACGGATTGGGAATGGCGCTAATGGCTTGAAGTATTTTCAATATGCTTTCGGAATGAACCGGCTTAACAATTATAATTCAAGTAGCTATACTGAAGGCTATAATAGTGAAAGTTCCAAGATGGATATTTACTACGAAGATGCTGCTAACATTATGAACCTTGATGAGTATTACAGCGCTCCGTATGCTGATTTTGACAATTCAGTAGGATACCTGCAAACTGATCGTCCATTTGATCTGTGGCCCGCATGGTACACCTATTTGCTCGACTCAATACAAGGGAATGATGGTTATACATATTTAGTCTCGCCAATGCCCTGGGGTGGAGAAGTGTTGCAAACCGAAAGAATTGAAACCCGTGGCTCTAACAACGAATGGTTTGCTTCAGCAGGCGCAAATCTGAGTGATATTCTTTATGTAGGAGCTACCTTAGGATTACCTTATATCAGGTATTATAAAGAAACAACCTACACAGAAACCGATATATATGATTCGCTACCAAATATGAACAGTTGGAGTATTACTGAGAACCTTGAAACAAAGGGTATGGGTGTTAATTTAAAAATTGGTGCCATTGTGCGGCCGGTCGACTGGCTAAGAATTGGAGCAGCTTATCATACACCTACCTATTACTGGAACCTGAAAGATACCTGGCAAACCTCTGTAAACAGCGATGTTTATGCGATTAGTGATGGTTCTTGGGGCAATTATCAGGAGAATTCAATAATAGGTACTTATGAGTACAAGCTTACAACACCTATGCGCTTTATTGGCGATATTGGCTTTGTGATCGGCAAATATGGATTTATTTCCGGTGAATATGAGTATGTGAATTATAGCAGTGCCAAATTTAAAGCCAGGGATTATGGTTTTACTTCTGAAAATGAAACCATTAATAATGCATATACTAGCACACATAACTTCAGAGCCGGAACGGAATGGCGTATTTCAGGAGTAAGTTTAAGAGCCGGATATGCACTTTATGGCAGTCCCTATACAAATAATATTAATGATGGCAGCAGAAATTCTTATTCTGGTGGAATAGGCTACAGGAGCAATTCATTTGCCATTGATTTCACATACGTATATTCAAAAATGAATGAAGATTATTATATGTATTCCTATTCGATAGATAATATGGATGTGAGTCCTAAAGTTTATAATGAAATAACAGAAAGTTCCTTTATTCTTACGCTTAGGTATATGATGAAATAATTGCTATTGATCGGAAACCCTGTTCAACCCTTCAGCAGCCCGACGGAGAATGCTATTTTTGTATTGTTTAAAATCAAGATTCATGCAGTTTGAATAGGCTTCCTTGGCTAGGCTTATATTTCCTTCAGATTCGTATAATTCACCCAGTTTGAGTGTTGCGTTGGCAGCATAATAGCTGTCAGAATTTTTACCCAATGATAGGGCTAAACCATAATAAGTTTTAGCTTTTTCAAAATTATTCATTTCGTGATATACCCTACCAGTTCTGTAAACATAATCAAGTTTATCATTATCAGAATAGCCGGACGTATCTATAGCATACAACACATCTAAAACTTCTGAATAATAACCGCCGTCAAACAATATTCGTGATAGTAAAAGGTTTTTATTTGGATACTGATCATTTTCGGCAGATGCCAGCGCTTCCTTATCGATATCAATTCTGTCATCTCCTCTCAACTTCACCTCCTGCATGCATTTCAGATATTGCGCACTATCCTCCAACATGAATGCCGCCCAGGCTTTTTTCCGCCAGGCATCTTTTATATAGTTCTCATCCATAAAATGTGCCGTAAAATAATCAAACTCATTATAAGAACTTTGCCACTTTTGTGCACGTTGCAAGCATTCTCCATTCAAATACCGAAGGTAATGGAATGGATAGGCTTGATTAAGAAAGGGTTCCATCTCTTTGAATAAAACAAGGGCATCCTGATTTTTTCCCGTTCTCATCAAGAGGTTTAATCTCAGAAAGGTGATCAGCAAAACGGAATCGTGAATGGCAGAAGCTTCTTCTTTTATCCATGCCAATTTGTTGGTATCCGGATGTATGTTCATCTCAACAAAGCCAGTGAAGAACAAAGTTTCTTCATAAAACGCTGCATATTCAGGATTGACCTCGGATAGGTTTAAGAAATAAGTTAGCTGTTCTTTGCCACGTTGGATTTCGCCACGCATGGACAACAGGTTTAAGAGCCAGTTGTATTGTTCTGGCACAAGTCCGATAATAATATTGAGCACACCGGCAGATAGCTCATTTGGTTTGAAGCCTGGGAATTCTTCCATGTTTTTATCGATAAGCCGGTATGCCTTATTAAATTCGATGACTGCGCTTAAATAGTCGCCAAACATCACTTTTGAAAGCGCCCATTGCAGGTGCATATTACCAAGCATCCAGTTTTTAAATGGGGATGATTCGTCGAGTTTTTCAATTTCGGAGAAATGATCAAATCTTGCAGGTGCGTATTCTTCATACAATTGCGGGTCCTGGCTTACGAACATGCGTATGAAATTATTATAATTTCTTAAATAAGGTACAAAAATATGATGCGTGTCTGACCGGGCTTCTATAGCCAGTATTGAATCGGCTTCTTTTAATTGTAATGAAACCATATACTTATATGCTTGCCTGCAATTGCTGTTGCATATGATTTCCTGCGCATTTATATAAAAGCTACCAGCTACAATTGATAATAAGAATATAGTATACCTGATCATTTCAGTTTTCAAATATTAAAGATATAAAAATAAAAAAAGGAACCTGTTGTCTCAGGTTCCTTTTTAGATTGCTCTTAAAATTAGTCGCTAATTATCTTCAACCGGTGCTTCGTTATCCACCAAAATACGGCCGCAATACTCACACACGATAATCTTTTTATGCATTTTAATATCCAATTGATGCTGGGGAGGAATTTTATTGAAACAACCACCACATGCATCACGTTCAATTTGCACAACAGCAAGGCCGTTTCGTGCATTTTCACGTATTCTCTTATAAGCTGTCAAAAGCCGTTCTTCAATGAATTTTTCATTTTCTTTCGACTTTTTAATCATGTCTTTCTCGTCTTTTTCAGTTTCCTTCACGATATCGTTGAGTTCAGCTTTTTTCGCATCCAAATCAAGGTTTTTATCATTCAACCTTTCGTTAGCATCTGTGATATCTGCATCGAGGTTTTCAATTTTGAATTTTGATTCTTTGATTAGTTTTTCAGCCAATTGAATTTCCAGTTTCTGAAATTCCACCTCTTTGCTTAAAGAATCATATTCACGATTGTTCCTGACATTCATTTGCTGTTCTTCATACTTTTTGATCATGGACTGACAGCTCTTTATCAGGTCCTCTTTTTCAGTTATCGTAGTTTTCAGGTTCTCCACATCCTGCTGGAAGTTATCAATCCTGGTCTGTAATCCAGCAATTTCATCTTCCAGATCTTCTACTTCTAGCGGTAACTCGCCCCGAACGATTTTTATCTTGTCAATTTGGGTGTCTATTTGTTGCAGGTTGTATAAGGCCTTCAGCTTTTTTTCAACACTTACTTCTTCAATTTCTTCTTTTTTAGTTTTCGCCATAATGCAAATATTTTCTATTGTTACAGGAAATAAATCGGATTTGTTCTTGCTTTTGAAATTTGGAGTGCAAAATTAGGAAATTTTCCTTTCAATTTATCATATAACAGTTCTTTTGTAAATTGTTCTGTTTCATAATGTCCGGCATCTACCAGGGTCATCTCTCCCTGATGTTCAAAAAAATCGTGGTATTTCAAGTCACCCGTGATAAATACATCAGCGCCGGCTTTATACGCGTTATTTATCAGAAAGCTTCCGCTGCCACCGCAAATGGCTATTTTCTTTACTTTTTTATTCAATGCTTTTGAATACCTGATTTGGGTCGCATTCAGTTCTTTCTTCACTATTTCAAGAAACACCTTTATTTCAGTTTCTTCTGTAAGCTCGCCTATCATACCTGCACCAATGTTTTGTTGTGCATTGTTAAGTGGATAAATATCATAAGCTACTTCTTCATATGGATGGGCATCAACCATGGCTGAAATAACCTTTTGTGCAAGGTAGGAGGGAATCACTACTTCAATTTTCATTTCTTCTTCACGGTGCAATTTATCAATTTCACCCACAAACGGGCTGGCACCATCCTTTGCTTTAAAAGTCCCAAATCCTGCTATATTAAAGCTACATGAATTGTAATTACCGATGTGACCGCCGCCGGCTTCGAATATGGACTGTTGTACTTTTTCAACATAGCCAGAGGGACAAAAAACAGCAAGCTTATGCAGTAAACCGGTTTTTGGCGCCAGTATTTGCACGTGCTTTAATCCCAGTTTTTCTGCCAATTTAGCATTTACACCTTCCAGAATATTATCGAGGTTAGTATGAATGGCATAGAGAGCAATATCATTCATGATAAGCATTCGGATCATAGAACCGATTGGAGAGATTGTGTCAATTTTTTTTAGCGACTTAAAAATCAATGGATGGTGGGCAATGATCAGGTTGCAGCCACTATCTATGGCTTCTGTTATTGTATCATTAGTTACATCGAGGCTTATCAATGCTTTTGAGATTTTTTGATTGTGGTGGCCGATAATAAGTCCCGAATTGTCGTATGACTCTTGTAAACCCAGCGGTGCCATTTGTTCAAGATAAGATGTGATTTCAGAGATGATCATGCTAAAAGTAATTTATACAGTTGATTAAATTTTGACTTTTTTTCGTAAATTGCTC
>JAZBOW010000253.1:0-2392 GCA_036351335.1 Bacteroidales bacterium
ATAATTTGGCCACTGCCAAGGAAAAAAGGAGCGTTCCAAATGTGGCATCATGGCTAAATGCCTTCCATCATTGCTGCAAATTCCGGCTGTCGACCAGTCGGAGCCGTTTGGATTACCCGGATAAGTTTCATAACTGTAAGTGATAGCCAGGTTATACTTGTCCCTGTAATAAGGAAAACTGAATTTACCTTCTCCATGGGCCACCCAAACACCAAGACGCGATCCAACCAGCGATTTGAGCATGATGGAATCCGTTTCATTGATCTCAACATTTACAAAATTAGATTCAAATTTGCCTGAATCATTATGCAGCATTTTTAAATGTTCGGGATGTTTTGGATATATTAAACCGAGTTCCACCATCAACTGGCAGCCGTTACAAACACCAAGACTAAGGGTGTCTTCGCGTTTATAGAAATTGTCCAATGCCCTTTTTGCTTTGGCATTGTATAAAAATGCACCTGCCCATCCCTTCGCCGATCCCAATACATCGGAATTGGAAAAACCACCAACGAAAACGATCATGTTTACATCTGTAAGGTCTTCCCTGCCGGCAATTAAATCCGTCATATGGATATCTTTCACATCAAATCCGGCAAGGTGCAGCGCAAATGCCATCTCACGATCACCATTTACGCCTTTTTCACGTATGATTGCTGCTTTTATACCTGTTTTAATTCTCCGGCTTAATTCAATGTCATAGGATGATACTTTTCCGGAAAAACCCTGTTTAAACTGAAAGCCCAAATCCTGTCTTTTATAATTCTTAAACCGACAATGCGCATGGCCTTCACCACTTTGCACCCTGTCGAGCATATATGAGGTTCCAAACCATACATCCCGTAATCTTTCAGTATTAAGCATATACTTTTTATCACCTTTTTTCAGTTTGATGATAAATTCGGGTATCACAGTTCCCAAAGTACAATATGAAAGGTTGTTTTCTTTCAATAAATGGGTTACGGCTTTCTCATCATCAACCTGAATGACAATGCCTGGATTTTCACTGAACATGGAATTTATAATATCATGTTTTTCAACGCAATCCATGTTGATATCCATTCCGAAATCACAATTTGAAAAATTCATTTCCAGCAAGGTTGTCACGAGCCCTCCTGCTGAAATATCGTGTCCTGCCAATACTTTTTCTTCAGAAATAAGTTGCTGAACGGTATTAAATGCCCTGGCGAAATATTTGGAGTCGCTCACATTGGCTGTTTTTTTGCCAAGGATATTCAATGTTTGTGCAAAACTGCTGCCACCTAATTCAAATGTTGAATTAGAAAAGTTAATATAGATAATTTTGGTGCCTGCTTTTCTCTTCAATGTAGGCGTAATACTTTTCCGAATATCAGTTACTTCGCCAACTGCTGAAATAATAACTGTTCCGGGCGAATATACCACACTTCCATCAGGATATTTCTGCGTCATCGAGAGCGAATCCTTTCCGGTAGGCACGTTGATACCCAGTTCGATGGCGAAATCGCTTAAAGCTTTGACGGCGTTGTAAAGCCGTGCATTTTCTCCTTTGTTTTTCGCGGGCCACATCCAATTGGCACTTAAAGAAACACCATGTAATTGTCCCTTTAGGGGTGCCCATATCAAATTAGTTAAAGCTTCGGCAACTGCTAAACGTGAACCGGCTTCGGGATCAATGAGTCCTGATACAGGTGCGTGGCCAATAGCTGTTGCAATACCCTTTTTACCCTGGTAATCCAGTGCCATGATGCCCAAATTATTCAATGGGAGTTGAACGGGACCAGTACACTGTTGCATGGCCACTTTCCCTGATACTGAACGATCCACTTTATTGGTGAGCCAATCTTTGCATGCTACTGCTTCAACTTGTAGTACATCCGTCAGGTATGATTCAAAACGATTAATGTCATAATTCAATTCCTCAAAATCCGGCTCTATATTGTCATCAATCAAGATTGTTTTGGGAGGTTTCCCAAACAGGTAATCCATTTCAAGATCAATAGGGCACTCACCGGCATCGGTTTTAAAAACCAATTTGTTGTCTTTTGTTACATCACCCACATTATAGATCGGTGACCTTTCCCTTTTGGCCACCCGCTCAAGTATTTCAAAATGCTCCTTTTTGATCACCAGACCCATACGTTCCTGTGATTCATTTCCTAATATTTCTTTCACTGAGAGGGTCGGATCGCCTACCGGGAGTTTATTTACTTTGATAATAGCGCCAGTTTCTTCCACCAGTTCGGAGAGGCTGTTCAGGTGTCCGCCGGCACCATGATCATGGATGGAAACGATGGGGTTTTTCTCCGATTCAGACATCGCTCGGATGGCATTGGCTACCCTTTTTTGCATTTCGGGATTGGCACGTTGTACTGCGTTTAATTCAATGGCATTGCCAAATTCACCGGTGGCA
>JAZBOW010000254.1:0-5739 GCA_036351335.1 Bacteroidales bacterium
AAAGAAATCCAGGCTTCTTAGGAAACGCATAAAAACCTGAAAGCAGACAAACACAAAGAACCAGCAAAGCCGCTGATTTGTGCAACTTCACAAAAAAAGCCATGCGACAAGCGTGACCTTCGTGTGCTTGTTTGTTCTTATTTGTATGCATTCCGGCTATCAACTTAAACCTGAACTATTTGATAGGTATACGTATATACTTACAAATAGTTAGCAATGTTAGCTATTTTTATTGCTGGTTAAACCAAAAAAGGACGCACAACGCGTCCTTTTTAAAACTTCTACCAAAAATCTCTCTATTGTCAATGCGATTTTCTGTAGGACTTTTTCAAATACATGCTTGTTATCATTGCCTGTTAATCAATAATTACAATATTGAAAAAGTCATGACCATTTGCTCTTATAGTACCAACCAGTTTCCCACCGTACGAAGAAAACATGATGAGTGTGACTATAATACAGCTTATAGTCTAAAATGTAATGGTAGTAATATATCTACCTGTATTAAGAACGATCTTTATAATCTAACTTTTAAAAATCAATACCTTGCTATGCCTGTCTGCCTGATGGCATCCAAATACCTTCAACTTCACCTTCCGGGCGATGATGTGTACTGGCTAGTCTGCCGGATGGCATCCAAATACCTTCAACCTCACCTTCCGGGCGATGATGCGTACTTGCTAATCTGCCGGATGGCATCCAAATACCTTCAACTTCGCCTTCCGGGCGATGATCATTGTTCGCAATATTTACCGAATTGTCAGTATTTTCAATGCTTGAAACGTAGTTTAACTGTATCCCTGCGACACATGTTAACACAAAAACCAATAAACTTAAATGGAATAATTTTCTAAGATTTTTCATCGTACGGTGCTTTAAAATGTGAATGAATAGTAACAGCTATTCAATTGTTAGTACCCAAAATTCGATTATTTATACCCCTAATCCCTTAAAATGTTCCATAATTCTGTTAATTTTTAACAAAAAAAAAGGGGCGTGGCATTCAGGTTTTTTTTGTACATTTATCATTGGAAATGAACAAAAAACAGGCAATACTATTCGTTTTCCTATTGTTAATTTTTAACATTCAGGGAAAAGCCCAGGTGAATTTTAGAATCATTCTTGATAATTATTCAGATTCATCCGTTTTGCTTACTTCCTATTTTGGAAATAAAATAAAACTGGTGGACACAGCAACCATCCATGAAGGTGTTTTCACTTTTAGTAACACAAGCTATCCAGACGGTATGTATATGCTTGCGAGCCCTTCAAAAAATAAACTTTTTGAGTTTATTATAAATAATGAATCAGGGTTTACCATCTATTATAACGTTAATACAACCACACTAGTTAAAGCGGATGGGTCTTTAGAAAACAAATTGTTTTTCAAGCATCTTCAACTTCGCAACGATATCTACCGGCAAGCAATACAAATGAATGATAAACTATCCAACAAAGGTACCCAAACATATCAAATCGAAAAAGCAGAAGCGAAACTGGATTCTTTAAAAAAGGCACTGGAGCAGGAAGAAATGTCAATTATTTCCTCCTATCCTGGTTTATTTATCACTCAGATTCTTATAGCAGGAAAGGAAATCAAGATACCACTTTCCATTGCAGGTGACAGCCTTCAAAGTTACCTTTACTATAAGGAGCATTTTTGGGATGGCATTCCATTAGAGGATGAACGGTTTTTAAGAACCCCAATCATTGATCAGAAACTACAGGCATATTTCGACCATGTCATATTTTTAGATCCCGACTCAACGATAGCTGCTATTGAAACGGTTATTTCTTTAGCCAGGCCATCAGACGAAGTAGTCAGCTATATATTATGGTACCTAATAGCCAAGTATCAGAATCCGCAATACATGGGTTTCGACGCTGTGTTTGTCCACCTGGTCGACCAGTATTTATTAAAAGAAGAAGTGATGAATACAACCCCTTCTATTCTTGAAAAACTAAAAGAAACATCAGATAATCTAAAACCATTATTAATTGGCATGCCAGCTCCTGATTTAGTATTGATGGACACAAACGATCGTTTTGTGTCGTTTCGTGAGTTGGATTCAGAGTATACCTTATTGTTATTCTGGGATATAAACTGTGACATTTGCAAAGATGAAATAGAAGGACTACAATTAATTATCGACACAACGAGCTATAATATAATTGTTTACGCGATCAACACCAACAATGATTTAAACAGATGGAAACATACTATCAAAGCAAGAAATATGAGCTGGATCAATGTAAATGGCACCCATAGCATCACAAGCGATTTTCATAAATTATATGACATTAGTGGCACGCCCCGGATGTTTTTACTGGACCGTGAAAAAAAAATTATGGCCAAACATTTTAAAGTTGAGCAATTAATTCTTATTATTGAAAACCAATTTTTGAAAAACAAGCATTGATAAAGAATTTATAAAGACCAATTATGAAATAAACAAGCAAAACCAAAAGTATTTTTTCAGAACCTTTTTCGGGTAAAAACGTATCCTTATCTACTTTATAATACTTTTTGTGTGCTAACTTGTTAATTTACAAACAAAAAAGCAATGACGATGAAAATTCGTATATTTTTAATTTCCATATTCGGACTGTTCGTGGCGAATGTGTATAGCCAATGTGCAGTAACAGCTAATTTTAACTATTCGTATACCGATTGTAGTACCATACAATTTGTCGACAATTCGATTCCTGCGCCAAATTATAATTTAGTACAATGGGATTGGGACTTTGGCGATGGGAATGTGGGCTCAGGCCTGGTGGTTTCGCACACATTTGTACCTGGCGCAGTCGTTACAGTTACGTTAACTGCCACAGCCGATTCTTCTGGCGTAACATGCCAGGATGTATATTCGATACCCATTACGATTCGTCAATTGCCTGATGTTTTTGTTTCCAGCAATCCCAATCCTGGATGTGTTGACGAACCGGTGAACTTTTTTGGATCTTCAGGTTTTAACATAATTTCATGGTCATGGGATTTTGGCGATGGAGCAAGTTCCAGTCAACGGAACCCGCTTCATACATATACCAGTGCAGGCAGCTACAATGTTACTTTAACTGTTACTGATGTAAATGGCTGTGTTAGCACGCTTGACCCACCTTATGTACAAGACGTAGGAGCGATTCCAGATGTTGATTTCACCTGGGATCCAAGCCCAGGCTGTCTGGACGCACCCATTCAGTTTACCGGTACTTCGGCAGCTACCATTGCATCATGGCAATGGAACTTCGGGGATGGTGGCACAGCATTTCAGCAGAATCCTTTGCATACATATAATACACCAGGCGTTTATACGGTAACTTTACTCGTTACTTCAACAGATGGATGCACCAATTCAACAAACCGGCAAATAACAGTCAATCCACTTCCCAATCCTAGTTTTACAAGCACATCACCCGCATGTGCGAGCGATACGGTTCATTTTACAAACCTGTCAACTTCACCCAACGGTTTTATAAACCAGTGGATATGGGATTTCGGTGATGGCAATACAACCACGGTTGACTTTCCTGATGATCCTAACGTATCCCATTTATATGCCAACGGTGGTACTTTCCAGGTTTATTTAACAGTAACAGATTCCGATGGCTGTCAAAATACAACCTCACGACTGGTGCAGGTAATTCCCAATCCGGTAGCAGATTTTGCCTTTTTGGAAGATTGTTTTGGTGATCCGGTTCTATTTACCGACTTATCATCACCCAACGGGGGACCCGATTTATTCTCATGGGCATGGGACTTTGGTGATCCTACTTCAGGTATCAATAACTTTTCAACATTACCTAGTCCGTCTCATATATTCACTGCTCCAGGCACTTTCACAGTGACGTTAATTGTTACCAATACACAAGGCTGCGTTGACACAGCCACACAAGATATTACGGTTGCAGCACTTCCGAATGTTGAATTTACAATGGCCAATGACACGGTTTGCTTTGGCGAAATTGCATCCTTTACAGGAACCGGAGCTAATGTCATTTCATGGGTCTGGGATTTTGGCGATGGCGGCACTGCTACAGGCCCTGCACCTACACATTTATATAGCCAACCCGGAACCTACACAGTTACACTCATTGGAACTGGTACTGACGGTTGTCTCAACTCCATTTCACATGATATTTTCATCCGTCAAAACCCGGTAGCTGATTTCTCATTTGTAAGTGGATGTCTTACTGATTCCGTTTATTTTACGGATCAATCAACAAGCAACGTTGGGTATATTGCCTCATGGAACTGGGATTTTGGAGACGGATCAGCTACTTCCAATTTACCAAACCCGGCACATTTATATGCAAATAGTGGTACCTTTAATGTCCAACTGGATGTAGTTGATGAATTTGGATGTACACATTCTGTATTTCAGGCTGTTACAGTTGCAGCAGCGCCCACGGCTGATTTTGACTACAATGAATATTGCCTGGGGAATGAAACTGAATTTTTCGACAACTCTTCTCTTAATGGTGGTTCTGCAATAAATTCATGGCAGTGGAATTTTGGCGATCCATTGTCAGGTGATAATACTTCAGATTTACAAAACCCAACACATATTTTTACTGATGCCGGAACATTTACTGTGACCCTCATCGTTTCAAATACGGATGGTTGCTCCGATACTACCACACAAGATGTTGTTATTGATCCACTACCAGTGGTTAATTTTACGATGACAAACGATACCATTTGCCTGGGTGAAACCCTGCAATTTAATGGTACGGGTACCAATGTAACCTTCTGGAATTGGGATTTTGGAGATGGCATAACAGACAATATACAAAACCCAATACATTTATATACAACTACAGGCACTTTTACGGTTACCTTAACTGGAACAAGTTCTGATGGATGTGCCAATAGTATTTCACAAGATATTGTAGTACGAGAAGTGCCAACTGCAGACTTCCTGTTTAATGATGTTTGTTTGGGTGATTCCACCTACTTTCAGGATCAGTCGTCGGCTAACGTTGGCTTTGTAAACGGATGGATATGGGATTTTGGTGATGGATCACCAACTTCAACTCTGCAAAACCCTGTGCATCTTTATTCTGTTGCCGGCGTTTTCAATGTGTCTTTAATTGCCTTTGACAGTTTTGGTTGTACGGATACGATCGTTCAAACAGTTCAGGTTTTTGCGAATCCCAATGCTGATTTTACTTACCAGGAAACCTGCCTTGGGGATTCCGTTTTTTTTAATGATAATTCAAATAATAACAATGGTCCGGATATTGTTTCATGGTCATGGGATTTTGACGATCCGCTTTCAGGCGTAAATAATTTTTCAAATCTCGAGAATCCAAGCCATTTATTTACAGGCCCTGGCACCTATGATGTTTCACTTGTTGTGACAAACGAACAGGGCTGTTTCGACTCGATTATTCAAAATATTGTGGTTGATACGCTTCCGGATATAGACTTTAATATAACTAACGACACCATCTGCTTGTGGGAAATTGCTGAATTTTTTAGTATAAACAACGGCCCTATCAGTATTGCTTCGTGGTATTGGGATTTCGGAGATGGTATATTTTCAACCAACGCTAACCCCATCCATTTATACACTCAGCCAGGATTCTACACGGTAACTTTGACAGGAACAGGAGCTGACGGATGCGAAAGTACCGTTTCAAAAACTATCTTGGTAAGAGAAAGTCCTGTAGCTGATTTTGATTACAACAATTCTTGCTTTGGCGATTCTATCCAATTTCTTGATCAATCATATAGCA
>JAZBOW010000255.1:0-3839 GCA_036351335.1 Bacteroidales bacterium
AAAAATGCTTTTCAGCTTATTTCAAAGAATAGTTAAATTTGTCGCCTAAATACATCACATGTTACAAAAGCTTTCATCACTGATATTAAAAATGCTAGGATGGACCATCATGAGCGAGATTCCTCCGGAAATAAAAAAAGGCATTGTTCTCCAGGCACCTCATACCAGCATGATGGATTTTATAATTGGCAGGATGGCATTCTGGCAATATGGTGTTAAAATCAGTTTGCTGGTTAAGAAAGAAGCTATTGATACCTGGTATGGTTTTCTGATAAAAGCCGTAGGCGGAATACCTGTTGACAGGAGTAAAAGCACCAAGCTGGTAGACATTGTCGCAGAAAAATTTGATGAGCGTGAATCCTTATTTTTAGTAATTACACCTGAAGGTACCCGAACTCGTGTTGATAACTGGAAAAAAGGTTTTTACTACATGGCATTGAAGGCGAAAGTACCCATATTGGTAGGATTTATAGATTACCCTAAAAAAATTGGTGGTATCGGTCCACATGTATATCCTACCGGTGATTTTGACAAAGACATGAAAGAAATTGAAGGCTACTTGCGAGGTTTCACGGGTAAAAACAAAGGCTGGTACAACCTTGAAAATTTCGATTAAGAGGTTGAGTCCTGGTTTTTGATTCTCCAATAGGCGTTTTCATCCTCTTCCAGACTTTCTTCCTCTTCATATTCCCATGAATACTTTTTTCTTTTAGGACCCGAGTTTTTATAATAAAAGGCCAGGATGATCCCGGCTATAAATCCGCCCAGGTGCCCTTCCCATGAAATGTTATCCTTCGGAAAGAAATCAGGAAATACACCCCACACAATACTACCATATAAAAATGCCACTACCATCGCCAGCGCTGCCAATCGAGTATCTCTTCGAATGGCACCACTTACAAATAGAAATGATGCCAGGCCGTAAATCAAGCTGCTGGCACCAATATGATGGGAGTTTTCCTGCCCGCTGAACCATATAAACATCCCCGACAACAGCCATATTCCGAAAAGTACTCTGAGAGAAATTTGCCGGTAGAAATAGAAAAGCGCCACCGCCAGCACCAAAAAAGAAACGGAATTGGCCATCAGGTGGTTCATATCGCCATGCAAAAATGGTGAAAGAATGATCCCGGGCACGCCATCAAGATGCTTGGGATGCACGCCCAGCCATGATAGTTGAATATCAAATGCCAATTCTACTATTTTCACAACCCACATGATGAACAACAAAATAAGGGGAATATAAACAGCACTTACAAATTTCTTCTTTTCAATACTCATAGGCTTTTTGCAAAATAATGAAAATGGCTACTCAAATTACGTGCCTGAGTAATTTAACACAGATTTTATATGACAAACTAGCTTATCCATTATATTTGCGACTTGTTTCCAGCTTGATAATAATTACAAACCGAAAAATGAAAAATCTAATTTACCTTCTGACAATCATACTACTTTCGTCTTGTGCCAGCAAAGCGCCAGAATTACACATTGAAGTGATTAGACAAGCCCATTTAAGTAATCTGCCTTCCGCTTCTGGGGTAGAATATATCAGCGGAACTACATATATGGTTGGCGATGATATGCGATGGCTGGTTTCATTGGATGACGACTGGAAAGTGACCCATAAATTTGCCCTATCAGCAATCGATACGCTGGTGAACAACCGTACACCCTGGAATGTAAAAGCAGACTTTGAATCCATCGCCGGTTTTAAATATGGTGATAGAGATTATTTGCTGGTGCTGTCGTCAGGCTCAATGGTTGACACAAGAGACACGGCTCATTTAATACAGTTAGCTGACAGCATGGCATTTTTTAAGAAGAATATCAGGCCATTATACGAAAAGATAAAATCATTGGCCGGGATACCGGACATCAACGAGATCAATATCGAAGGCCTTGCCATTTCAAATACATTTGCTTACCTGTTTCATCGGGGCAATGTGTATGAAAACTTTATCATGGAAATACAGCTCGATACATTTATGAACTACTTATTAACTAACGACAATAATTTACCGGCTATGAAGATACATACCTTTGATTTACCCAGTTTCAAGGAAACCCCTTCGGGCTTTTCAGGTGCCTGCATCATGCCTGATCAATCGGCTATTTTGTATACCGCTTCCCTTGAAGATACAGATAGTGAACTGTATGACGGAGAAATTCTGGGAAGTTTTATCGGGTATATTCCTTTGAACAAATTACATGAAGGTATCTCCTATGCAAGTTTGTTAACAGATAAAAATGACCGTCCCATCAACAAAAAGCTGGAAAGTATTGTTATAAAGTCTGAAACGGACAATAAACTGCTTGTCCTGTCAGTTAGTGACAACGACGATGGCAGTTCTGATATTTTTGAAATGAATGTGTACCTCAACAACCTGGATTAATTGAAAATTAAACAACCAATTCTCACTTTGTTTTTATTGCTGATGTTCAGCTTTATAGGTGTTTACGGCAGCAATGTTAAGGGTGAATTTACATTGAGCGGCTATATTACCGATAGCGAAAACGGCGAATACCTGCCCGGAGCCACAGTATATATTGCCAATTTAAAAAAAGGTACCGCTTCCAATATTTACGGCTATTATTCCATCTCTCTAAAGCCGGAAAATTATCAGGTAATCTACTCCTATGTCGGTTATGGCGATATCACCATGGAGTTAAACCTTACATCTGACACCTCCATCAACATTGAACTCGTTCCATCAGCAAAAAACCTGGATGAGGTGGAAATTACCGGGGAAGCCATTAATGAGAATATTACCACCTCGCAAATGAGTGTGAATAAAATCGATAGCAAGACCATCAAAGCCATTCCGGCCTTACTTGGCGAAGTGGACCTGGTAAAAGCTTTGCAGTTGTTACCCGGTGTGAAATTTGCTGCAGAAGGATCATCAGGTATCAGTGTACGTGGCGGCAGCCCTGATCAGAACCTGATTTTACTCGACGAAGCCAATGTGTATAATGCCGGCCATTTGATGGGCTTCTTTTCAGTATTCAACAATGATGCGGTTAAAAGCGTAGAATTGTATAAAGGTGATCTTCCGGCCAAATATGGCGGACGGCTTGCTTCGCTGGTTGACATCAGGATGAAAGACGGCAATACAAAACAGTTTCATGGTAATGGCGGTATTGGTATTATATCCAGCCGGTTGATGCTTGAAGGCCCCATTGCAAAAGATAAAGCTTCGTTTATGGTGGCAGGCCGCAGGTCGTATGCCGACCTTTTCCTGATATTCTCAAAGGATGAAGATCTCAAGGGAAGTTCATTGTATTTCTATGATCTGAATGGCAAGGTTAATTACCGTATTAACCAAAAGAATCAGATTTATCTATCAGGTTATTATGGAAAAGATGTATTTAAGAGCGACTTTTTCAAAATGAATTGGGGCAATGCCACAGGCACGCTCCGGTGGAACCATATTTTTGATGAGAAACTCTTTTCCAATTTCACATTCGTGGTCAACCAATTCGACTACAATATAGGCTTTACGGATGATGGACCTCAATCATTTTTATGGCAATCATCGCTTACCGATTACAACCTGAAAGCGAATTTTACCTGGTTTGCAAACACCAACAACAAAGTTACTTTTGGTTTTTCGGGCATGTTCCATGATTTTTTTCCCGGCACCATTGAAGGGCAAAGTGAAGAGTCGTTTATAAGCACCTATTCACTGCCCGATAATTTCGCTATGGAAAGCGCGGTGTACATCAGCAATGAGCAAAAGATAGGGACAAGGGTTACTTTAAAATATGGACTACGACTCTCCATCTTTAATAATATCGGACCCGGAACATGGTATAAATATAATGCTGATGGCGATGTA
>JAZBOW010000256.1:0-5014 GCA_036351335.1 Bacteroidales bacterium
TAGTGTCAGAACATCTTCAACCAACTGATAGACCTCAACGTTTATATTCAGATTGTCGGGTACCGATGTAACCGCTACTTCAAGCACACCCGGGTTTTCAGTATATACTTCATACCAATCCACATCCTGCGGCTCGGTGTAAAGGTGGTTATCACCGTAAATGTTGGCCTCGAAACAGGTATCCAGGGCAATGGGTGCCGCCTCTTCGTAAACCTGATTTAATTCGAGGGCGTTCGGCGTGCAGGTAAGCTCCAATTCATAAGGGTCTGTATCAGAATATGCATCATTATATCGGTCAACAACTTTAATGAAGTAAGTTCCTGCATCTACAACCGCTACCGCAAGCATGCTTTCACCCAGCCCCGGATTATAAACCCGGTCATCGGCTATCAGCGTTAGCACGTTTTCATCAAGCATATGGACTTCAACATTCATATTAATGTTATCCGGTACTGAAGTAACCGACACTTCCAGCACGCCGGATTCGGCCATTTCAATTTCATACCAGTCCACATCGTCCTCAACCTGAATGTAAGCTGAGAGCTGTTGTCCGCAAGTGACAACAGTTGCGGTTTCATAGGTGTTGTTAGGTTCGTAAATATCCTGGCTTAAAGCAGGACTAAGGCCCGAAATTATAAGCGCCAGGCTGGCTAAGTAAATTTTTGTTTTCATACGAGTCGTTTTTAGTGGATAATTATTAATCTGAGCATGATTTACAAACTCTGATCTACTTCAATAAAATCAATATAGAAATAGCCCATATATTCCTTAAAACCAACGCACTTTCCTTCAACCTTGATCTTCGAATCCTTTTCAGCCATCGCCTGGCTATCGTCGTTTGTATATAATTTTATATAGAGACCTCCCATGCCCACCAGGCTTGAGCCTGTGTAATATCGTGCCGTGAGTATGTACTTATAATCTTCGTATTTTGAGGATTCGTTTTTCTTTATGTCACTGAATTTCAATTCCCACGAAAAAGTCTTATCCTTCATGAAATTCTCATACCAGCGATCGGCAGCCAATTCTGTCGCTTTTTTAAAGAACAGATAATGCGTGCGGGGGTCGTTGTAAAATTTGGTTTTAGCCTCTTTTACGGCTGCAGGGTCATTTGCAATTTGTTCAAATTCCTTGCCTATGGCAGTCATAAGTTTATCCGTTTTCTTACCCAGCACGCTGGCTACATCCGTGTATAGACCATTGGACTGTTTCATTTGCAGATCGATAAATGACAGATACACACCCTTATCAGTATTTTTGACAAGAATATTGCAGCGGTAGGGTGTAACCAGAATGGTAAAATTGTAGTGTGTTGATTCAATTGTCCCTTGCGAGTAATTGAAATTGTCAGTGCTTACTTCGTTGTTTTCAAATGTTTGGGCGGCGATAGCCAGCATGTCGTCAAGGCTAACTCCTGTAACAGGTCCGTAAACATAGCGTTCATCCTGGGCGGATAATTGCACAATGAATATCGTGCATAGCATAAGCGTAAAAAGTTTCATGTGTTTCATTTTTTTAGGTTTTTAATTAAACATTATGATTTCATCAAATTCGTATTTGATTTAAGTTGCTATTATTGATAAATACCAATGATTGTTAATCTTTTTAAGGGCTTGCTTTTTGTCGTCTTCGTCACCATTGTTAAAAACGATGACATATCTGACTTTCGCAGTTTTATAGTCGCCGAAGATGGTTTCATCAATGATGATGATTTCTTTAATGCCGCCTTTCTTTTCGTAATCATCAGCAGCCCTCCTGATGATATTTTCCATTTTTATTGCTGCTTCATGTGTTAATCTTTGACCCTTATGAGCATACATAGCTGCAGCTTTCTCATACGCGTTGTCTTGTATCAGTTTATAAAATTCCTTTACCACTGGACCAGGGCTTTTATTTTTGGATGTATCCTTTCCATTACAGGAAATCAACCCGGTCGTCAGCGACACTATCAGAATAAATAAAGCAGCTAATTTTTTCATGCATATCAACTTTAGTTCAAATCGACACCATAAAATTATTTCATAACACACTCTATATCAAATGATAGCTGTCCTGTTTTATAAAACAGGACATTTTGGAGTATGTTCGGACTTAGATTTCAGGGGATGAATTTCAAGAATAATTTGTCGGATTTCTTCGCTTCAGAAAATGGCAATAAGAAGTTAATCTGCGTAAAAACTTAATCGTCGATCTTACGATAGGCGTTGATATAATCCATGGGTGTCATCCCTGTGTTTTGCTTAAACACCTGGTAAAATGCTGACCTTGATTGGTATCCAACCTCATTGGCAATACCTTCTATGCTATAATTCGAAAACTCATCTGAAACCAGTAATCTTCTTGCTTCATCTATCCGGTAATTGTTTAAAAGGGTTTTAAACGGAAGATTAAACCTGGTATTAATAATGGTTGAAAGGTAAGTTGTATTTGTTCCCAACAATTCTGCAAGTTTGCTCTCTGTAAGGTCATTTTTTCTGAAAATCTGTTCTTCTTCTAACATATCTTTCAGTTTCATATGAATTAATTCTTCATCTTTTATATGAATATGATTGCGTTTTTTTGACTTTTTCTTTTCCAACTGTTTCAAATTCTTATTTACCTTATCCAACTCCAGGTTCTTCTTTACCAAAACTTTGTAGGCAATGTTTAGGCTTTTAAGCTGTTTTCTGAAAACATACATAAACACAAGTGAGATAATAAGCACAGAAGCTACAGAAATGATTCCCATCCTGTGTCGTCGTATTTTTTCCTGTTCTAGCTCATTCTCAAGCCTTAGCTTTTTAATGCGTTCCTTTTGTAAATCATAGTCGAAATCGGCTCTAATGGCATTCAGTTGATTTGCGGCAGATTCGCGATTATATTTTCTGAACTGCACCAGAGAGGTATGTAAATACTTTAAAGCCAGGTCGTAATTTTTTATTAACAAGGCTACTTCGTACATATAGTAATAATAACCCGGCGATGCGTCCCCCTTTTCGCCGGATTGGCGCTCCAGGTCCGCTTTTTCAAGATAGTAGGCGGCAGAATCTCTTTGTCCTAGTTTGGCAAAACACCAGGCGCGGCCCCGGTAAGCATTGCTTAATATACTGGAGTTATTCTTAAGAGATTGTTCCAGCATGTATTTCGATAATTTGCATGCCGATTCCACACTGTCGAGGATGGTATAGCTCAGATGTTGGTATTCAGCCGCCCAAAGATCCCTGTATGAACCTTTTTCACTGATTAATGACCTGGCCATCTTATAATACTTAATGGCTTCCAGTTGATCACCATCACGGTAATAAGCAAGCCCGTAGCTTGAATACACATCTGCTAACAATGTTGAGTCATTTGATCGCTGCGCAATCTCATAAGCCTGGTGCAGATAATCCCAATTCGAATCATCCTCGGTCGTGTGATAGGCATTATTGAACATAATCTTGAGTAATTTGATCATTTTGGCATCGTCTCCCAACTGCTGGTAAATTTTCAATGCCTGCCGGCAATAGCGGCTCGATTCAATATACCTGTGCATATTTTCCAAAAGCCCACACAGGCTGATCAGCGTATTGCCTTTCGCTTCCAGATCCTGATCTAAAAGTTTTGTATCGAGCACCTGCTTCAGATAACGAATACGCGTAGTACCATCCAGGTGCTTCCCTGAAAGGGCTATACCCATTTTCAATATATGATGATAGGTTTCAGGGTATTTTATAATATTAACATATGACAGGGCTGAATCAATATACTGGTAGGTCACACTTTTGTTCGACATAGCGTAATTGCACCTGGCCAATCCTAAAAAATAATGTACTTTTAAAAATTCCGATTCGCTGGACAGCATACTTTCAGAATTTTGAGCCAACCATTGGCAATATTCGGTTATGGTATCACTTTCGTGCCATGTTTCAATATCTATTTCTGCAATTGACTTTTCAAAATATTCAGGGCTTACTTCTGATTTTTGAAGCAGTTGCATTAGCTGCTCATCAAAAGACTGCGCCTGAACTTTGATTACAAAAAACAGAAAAAGAATTACAATTTGTAATCTTTGGGGCATTTTCAGGTTTTAACTTCATATTCATAATTAAAACATAAAGTTAAAAAAAATTATTCAAATGCCGGGATACCAGTTACATCCATCCCGGTAATCAGCAGATGGATATCATGGGTACCTTCGTAAGTGATTACTGATTCCAGGTTCATCATATGACGCATCATTGGAAAATCGCCGGTAATTCCCATTGCACCAAGCACTTGCCTGCTATCCCTCGCTATTTTTAAGGCCATGGCCACATTATTCCGTTTGGCCATGGATATTTGAGCCGGTGTGGCACGGTTTTCATTTCTCAACACACCTAGTCGCCAAATCAATAGTTGTGCTTTGGTGATCTCCGTCAGCATTTCTGCCAGTTTTTTCTGCTGCAATTGAAAAGAAGCGATGGGCTTACCGAATTGTTTTCTTTCCAGTGCGTACTTTAGCGCAGCATCATAGCAATCCAAAGCTGCACCAATGGCACCCCAGGCTATACCATAACGTGCAGAATTCAGACACTTCAATGGACCTTTTAATCCTTTCACATTTGGAAGCAGGTTTTCTTTGGGCACCTCTACATTGTCAAACACCAACTCCCCTGTTGAAGAAGCCCTGAGTGACCATTTGCCTTTCGTTTCAGGCGCTGAAAATCCTTCCATACCTTTTTCAACAACAAGCCCCCTGATGATCCCTTCTTCATTTTTGGCCCAAACAACTGTGATATCTGCAATGGGCGCATTGGTGATCCACATTTTAGAGCCATTCAGTAAAAAATGGTCTCCTTTGTCTTCAAAACGGGTCAGCATGCTGCCCGGATCAGAGCCATGATTGGGTTCGGTGAGGCCAAAGGCACCGATGTATTCACCTGTGGCCAGACGGGGCAGGTACTTCATTCGTTGTTCTTCATTTCCGAAAGTATAAATCGGGTACATTACCAGCGAACTCTGCACCGAAGCTGCCGAACGTATGGCCGAATCGCCTCGTTCCAGTTCGGTCATA
>JAZBOW010000257.1:0-16692 GCA_036351335.1 Bacteroidales bacterium
TCCTCATCTTCCATCCCGATTTTGATATAAAAAATATGCGGATCATATCCCTGCTCCTTTAAAAGCGGAATGGTTACCGAGCTATCAACACCTCCTGAAACCAACGCGGCTATCTTCATTGCGTAAATTTTTGGCAAAGATCGCTAAAAGATTCATTTTCTTATAAAAAGAGTGTTTCTAAATATGTATCAAGTGTGATTCACACAGCAAGATTTTTTACTTTTGGTGACAAATAAAACATTCAAATACTTTTAAATACATCATCATGTACGGAAAATTCAAAGACCACCTGAGCAAAGAAATCAAAGATATTAAAGAAGCAGGGCTGTATAAAAACGAACGCATCATAGTAAGCCCACAAAAAGCTGAAATAAAGCTGGATAGCGGACAGGAAGTATTGAACTTTTGCGCCAACAATTACCTGGGATTATCCAACCATCCCGAATTGATCAAGGCTGCCAACGAAGCACTAGATTCACATGGTTACGGCATGTCATCCGTACGTTTTATTTGTGGTACAACTGACCTTCACAAGAAACTGGAAAAAAAGATCGCTGAATTTTTCAAAATGGAAGATACCATCCTTTACGCAGCAGCTTTTGATGCCAATGGAGGTGTATTTGAACCACTTTTAACAGCCGAGGATGCCATCATTTCTGACAGCCTGAATCATGCTTCAATTATTGATGGTGTAAGATTGTGTAAGGCACAACGCTATCGTTACCCAAATGCCGATATGGAAGCACTGGAAAAAGTACTTATTGAGTCGCAAGCACAGCGTTTCAGGATCATTGTTACCGATGGCGTATTTTCGATGGATGGCAATGTGGCACCTGTGGATAAAATGGTGGAACTGGCCGAGAAATACAACGCCATGGTGATGGTGGATGAATGCCACTCGGCAGGCGTTGTTGGTAAAACCGGAAGAGGCGTGAGTGAACATTTCAACATCATGGGCAAACTGGATGTCATCACTGGTACCCTGGGTAAAGCGTTTGGCGGCGCCGTGGGTGGATTTACTACGGGTCATAAAGAAATCATTGAAATGTTACGACAGCGTTCACGCCCGTATTTGTTTTCAAATTCCTTACCCCCGGCAGTAGTGAATGCAGGCATCCGTATGTTTGATATGATGAACGAAACCAATGAGTTGCAGGATAAGTTGCACGAGAATACGGATTATTTCATGAAGAAAATGACCGCTGCAGGTTTCGATATCAAACCGACACAGTCTGCTATTTGCGCAGTCATGTTATACGATGCCAAATTATCGCAGGATATGGCAGCTAAACTACTTGAAGAAGGTATTTACGTTATCGGTTTTTACTTCCCTGTAGTTCCAAAAGGTGAAGCCCGCATCAGGGTGCAACTTTCGGCAGGTCACGAAAAGGAACACCTGGATAAAGCGATTACCGCATTTACCAAAGTGGGCAAGGAATTAAATGTTATCAAATAACCAACAAATATGATTTTTGGCATTGGCACAGATATAATTGAAGTAAAACGCATAAAAAAGCGTTTGGAGGATAATGATGCCCTGCGCCAAAAATTATATACCGAAGCAGAGCAAGTCTATTGTGAAAGCGGTAAGGTAGTGAAATACCAAAGTTATGCCGCACGTTTTGCCGCCAAGGAAGCTTTTTTCAAGGCTCTTGGCACCGGATACCGCTACGGGATGGCTTTCCATGAGATTGAAGTGCTCAATGATGAATTGGGAAAACCCTACATCAAACCACATGGCAAGGTAAAAGAATACCTTGAAAGCAATAAAGTTGGCCACATCCACCTGACCATCTCCCATGTAAAGAAGATGGCCAACGCGTTTGTGGTACTTGAGAAATGATTTAGAAGTTTTATGGTGTAATTTGCATTGGCTGGACATGATAACCAGTCAACAACCTTTTTCTGCCACTTAAACTTGAAGCAAAAACAGCCGACTCTTCAATCAAACCAATATCTTTGGAATACATACGATTGGTATTGTGTTCAATTTCATAATTATCAGCTAATCTGAAGAATGATAATCTAAAATCCAAGCACTCAAAGTCGCCAATAGAAGTATTCACATTGATCACATCATCGTATAATTTGTAATACCAATAAAAGATAGTATCATTCTGATTAATTACATATCTGACATTATACTTGTCATTGCTTTGATTTATGGTAAATATTATTTCACCATTTGAATTAACAATAAATTCTCCAGAATCTCTGTAATAAACTGGCTCATTATAATATAATCTCATTCCCTCAATTTTATAATACAATTCCCCGTCAATTAAAGTATCCTTTGAAACTACATTCGTATCGATAGATACGTGTTCACAGTTTATCAATCCTGAGTCACATTGGAATGTTTCATAAATCCAATAATTTCCAACAGTCAGCGGAAAATAATCTAAAACAGATTCTCGTGGTACTGGATTGGGATCGGGTTCATCCTTTTTACAGGCCTGGAAAACAATAAAGGATAAAATGACAATAAGCATTACGTGTTTCATGATGAAAGTTTTTAGTTAATAAATCTAAACGTAGATATGCTTTATTGGCAGATGATTTTTAAAATAACGTCAGTAAATTGCTGAATATTGTAGAGAAAGATAATGAATCAAGCATGATCTATTAAAAATTGCATCGCAGTGTTGTCGACACTTTCCTTTACAGTTTTAAAGTGCATGCCTGTAGTATGGAGCAACTTGCTGTTTGAATATATATAATATCGATTGGAAGACCTGATGGCTGATTTTGTGATGGTTTGTGGGCGGCCATTCAGAAGACTCAGCATTTTCGAGAACCTCCACCCTGTTTCACCCAGAAATTTTCCCGCTTTATATGTTGGAGCAGTCACATGCAATGCATCGGCCATCCATTCAAAAAGCAGTCGATAAGGTATGTTTTCAGAATTCACAACAAAGCGATCGCCTGAAACATCGCTGTTCATAAGTTTTTTCATTGCAGTTACAACATCCTGCACATCTACAAAGCCGTTAGTCCCCTGTGGATAGAATTTCAATCCTTTAAACACGGTTGTAAAGATTTTCGGACTGCCATGGTGCCAGTTTCCGGGTCCTAATATGACGCTTGGATTTACAATCACGGCATTCAAACCCTCAGCCATACCCCGCCATACTTCCCTTTCGGCCTCATACTTGCTTTTTGAATACAGCGATTTGTTTTTGGATGGGTCCCAGGGTGTTTCCTCATCAATCACCTCATGATCTGCCTCGTAACCCAAAGCACCTATTGAGCTGACATTGCACAGCTTTCCAACATTCTTTTCCAACGCCGCATTCACTACATTGGCAGTTCCCTCCACATTGGTATGCAGCAAGTCCAGGCCATCTCCCGAATCAAGCGAAACCATTGCTGCTGTATGATACAATTGATCCACACCTTCAAATGCTTCAAGAAGTGAAAAAACATCCAATAGATCACCTTCAATCCATGTTATTTTTTTTAATAAATCGGAAGGGTACTGTGTATAATATGAAAAGATTTTTTCTGTTAATGCTGTTGATGATTCCGGTCGCTTTAAAGCTTTTACCTCAGCACCTTCTGATACCAAACGATACAAAAGATGCGCTCCTAAAAATCCTGTTCCACCTGTTACCAAAATCATGCGACGAAAATAACGTAATTTTGCGGACCATGACACCCTATTTTTCATATGATGAGCCTTTGTTCAGGCCACCCAGCGAAGCCAATTCACTCATATACCAGGTGACCCTGGGCTGCTCGTGGAACCAATGCGCCTTTTGTGAAATGTACACGTCTAAAAAGTTCAGCATTAAAAAAGAAGTGGATATTTTTAAGGAAATTGAAGCTTTTAGTGCATACAGCAGCTCGATAAGGAAAATATTTCTGGCCGATGGCAATGCGTTTGTGTTATCATTTGAAAAGCTTTCACGTATTCTGGATCAACTGAATGAAAGTTTTCCGAAATTAACCAGGATTTCAGCCTATGCCTTACCCAAAGACATCCTTTCAAAAACCGATACAGAATTGCAGACGCTCGCTGAAAAAGGCCTGAAATTATTGTATGTCGGCATTGAAACCGGCGATGATGAATTGCTGGAACGCATCCATAAAGGCGAAACTTTTAAAAGCACATCGAAGGCCTTGATAAAAGCCCGGCAGGCAGGTATGAAACTGTCGGTAATGATTTTAAACGGATTGGGAGGTGAAAAATATACAGAACAACATGCGATACATTCAGCTAAGGTAGTTAATGCCATTCAACCTGAATATTTGTCAACACTTGTATTGAGTTTTCCATATGGTGTAGATCATTTTAAAAATAGGTTTGACGGGGATTTCGAGGAACTCAGCAAAGCAGAATTGATCCTGGAAATGGGCCATTTCATCAACCATTTACACCTTGAAAACACCATTTTTCGCAGCGATCACGCTTCCAATTACCTGGTTTTAAAAGGCATTCTGAATCGTGATAAGGAAGAATTACTGAATCGAATTAGTCACGTATTGCAAGACCCTGCGCATGCCAATCTGCGCCCTGAATGGCTGAGGGGTTTGTAATTGAAATATCTACTTATTGTTCCCTGTCCACAAATCAGCAAATACTTATCTTTGCGCAAAATTGAAAGCAACGTGAGTGAAATAAAGAATTTTGTTGAAGAATTACGCTGGCGTGGTATGATCCACGATATGACTCCAGGCACGGAAGAACAACTGCAAAAAGAAATGACATCAGGCTATATCGGCTTCGACCCAACCGCCGATTCGCTGCATATTGGCAACCTGGTTCCGGTAATGCTGCTGGTGCATTTACAACGAAGTGGGCATAAACCTTTTGTGCTGGTGGGCGGCGCCACAGGACGTGTGGGAGATCCTTCGGGAAAAACAGAAGAAAGGCAATTACTGTCGGTAGATCAGATCAACCACAACCTCGACAGCCAGAAAAATCAACTGATGAAATTCCTGGATTTTAATGAAGGAGATAACAAAGCGGAGGTCGTTAACAACTACGACTGGTTCAAGGATTTCAGTTTCCTCGATTTTATCAGGGATGTGGGCAAACACATCACCGTCAATTATATGATGTCGAAAGATTCCGTAAAAAAGCGGCTTGAAAGCGGCATGTCGTTTACCGAATTCAGCTACCAGTTGGTACAGGGCTACGACTTTTACTGGCTCTACAAAAACAAGGATGTCAGGTTGCAATTGGGAGGATCCGACCAATGGGGCAATATTGTAACCGGCACCGAACTGATACGCAGGAAATATTTTGCTGAAGAACAAACCGAAGCAGATGCTTTCGCCCTCACTTGTCCGCTCATCACCAAAGCAGACGGTAGTAAATTCGGCAAGAGTGAAGGTGGCAATGTATGGCTCGACCCGGAACGGACTTCTCCCTATAAGTTCTATCAATATTGGCTGAATGCGTCGGATGAAGATGCTGAAAAATGGATCAAATTCTTCACGCTACTTCCTGAAGATGAAATAAATAATATTATTGCTCAACACCGTGAAGCACCGCATTTGCGTTTGCTGCAAAAAGCGCTGGCCAAAGATGTAACCATCCGCGTACATTCTAAAGAAGATTACGATATGGCCGTTGAAGCATCGGAAATATTATTTGGCAAAGGTACCACCGAAACACTGAAAAAACTTTCTGAGGATGTGTTATTATCTGTTTTTGAAGGTGTTCCCCAATCTGAAGTATCGCGCAATGAATTTGAAGCGGGTATCGGATTGCTCGATTTTCTTTCGGAAAAAATTGGTGCATTTAAATCAAATGGAGAGGCAAGGCGAATGCTGAAAGAAAATGCGGTAGCCATTAATAAAGAAAAAATTAAGGACGACTATCAAATTGGTGTGCAGGATCTTTTGAACGACAAATACATCCTCGTACAAAAAGGAAAGAAAAACTATTTCCTTGTTAAAATTGTATAGATCATGATCTTGTCTTTGTTCGTCATATCAGGTATATTGTCATTAATAGGTGTCTTCAATTTTTTGAAGAGGAAAGCCCTGCTGGGCTGGCTCTTTCTCCTGGCAGGATTAACCGGTATAGCCATTGCGCTTGTAGTTATCTCCATATATCCTGATAAAATTTAATCACGTTTTCAACAATTTTCTGTGGTTAACTAAAGTTATAGCTTCTGTAAAAGATGCTGCCACTATGCTATTTTTACCATTATAACATGCAAATGACAAACAAAGCAAATAAAGAACTGGATGCACTCATCAGCCTGATTGATGAGCCAAATGAGGAAATGTACCTGGCCATCAGGAATAAGATTTCTGATTATGGCATCGAAGCCATTCCCTTGTTGGAAGAAGCCTGGCTCAGTTCAAAAAATGATGAAAACGCACATCGGCTTGAGGACCTGATCGATGAGATCCGTTTTAACGACCTATACCACGAACTGAAAAGTTGGTCACAGTTTCAAAGCAACGATCTGATCAAAGCTTTTATGCTCATCTCTAAATTCCGCTATCCTGACCTGGATGAGGACAAATATTACGCGGAACTCGACAAACTAAAACAGGATGTTTGGCTTGAAATCAATGATAACCTGACCGCACTGGAAAAGGTAAAAGTCATTAACCATGTGTTGTTCGATATTCATCATTACCGGGGACAACCACCTTCACAAAAAAGCACACTCAATGCCTGCTTTATCAATGAGCTGATCGACACGAGAACCGGAAATGCCATTACGCTGGGCATTATTTTTTTAGCGATTGCGCAACATCTTGACATACCCGTATTTGGCGTGGATCTGCCACGTCATTTTATTTTGGCTTATATGGATGACATGATTCCTATAAAAGAGGTGGAAGAATACTGGGAAAATGAGATCCTTTTCTATTTGAATGCCATGAACCGTGGTGCCGTATTCACGCAGAACGAAATTGAATTGTTCTTAAAACAAATGAAAATTGAGATTAAGGAAGATTACTTCCTACCCTGCAATAACAAAACCATTATAAAAAGGCTGATCAAAGAAATGATCAATGCCTATGTACAAGAAAAAAAACCGGAAAAAGCTGAAATCCTGGAACAATTGCTAACGGCACTGGATTAATTTACGACTCCCAAAAAGCCTGGTTTTATGGGGCTTCGACCAATGTAATTTAAACTCCAAATCACAAAAATCAAAACACAAATAATAACCAAACATCAATGTTCAAATGAACAAAACCGTTTGGGTTTTTGACATTGAGAATATTGTAATTTACCTGCCTGCGTATAGTTGTTTCAGCGAAAGCAGGTTTGCTATTTGGTGCTTGATAGTTCTTACCAAAAATCTACTTCAAAAAAAAACTCTAATTTTCTTTCAGAAAGTTATTAATGTTGTTTTCAATCCGATCCAGTACACCTTCCGTTGGCACCCTGTTGAACTTCTCCCCTGTTACCTGTTCATAAAGCTCAATATAACGTTCTGAAACGCTGTTCACAAATTCATCAGTCATCTCCGGCATCGGCTGGCCTTCTTTTCCCTGGAAACCTTTTTCCATCAGCCATTCACGCACAAATTCCTTCGATAATTGTTTCTGCGGCTCGCCTTTGGCAAAGCGCTCTTCATACTTATCAGCATAGAAATAACGCGATGAATCGGGGGTATGGATTTCATCGATCAAATATATCTGGTCACCTACTTTCCCAAATTCATACTTGGTATCCACCAGTATCAGTCCTTTTTCAGCAGCAATTTCGCTGCCCCTTTTAAACAGGCGGATGGTATAATCTTTCAGTTTGGCATAATCCTCAGCCGAAACAAGTCCCTGTTTGATAATTTCCTCTTCTGAAATATCTTCATCATGTCCTTCAACTGCTTTGGTAGTGGGTGTAACTATAGGGTCGGGAAAACGCTGGTGCTCTTTTAATCCGTCGGGAACCGGAACACCACAAATAGCCCTGGCACCGGATTTATAGGTTCGCCACGAACTACCTGTAAGAAATCCCCTGATTATCATTTCAACCGGAAATGGCTTGCAATATTTACCAATGGTTACCATGGGATCGGGACTGGCAATTTTCCAGTTAGGCACGATATCCGCTGTAGCATCCAGGAATTTCGAGGCGATCTGGTTTAGTACCTGCCCTTTATAAGGAATCGCTCTTGGCAGTACAATATCGAAGGCTGAAATACGGTCAGAGGCCACCATCACCAATAATTCATCATTGATATTGTACACATCTCTAACTTTGCCATGGTACACATCTTTTTGTCCGGGAAATTCAAAATCAGTTCTAATAATTGCTTCGTTCATAGTTACTATATTTATGTTTCTTTTTTGTTATATGCGTCAATAATGTCCGATACCAGTTTATGTCTCACCACATCCCTACCATCAAGGTAAATAAAATCGATGCCTTTAATGCCTTTAAGCAGCTCTGGTGCCTGGAGCAAACCGGAAAGTTTTTTCCTGGGCAGATCGATTTGTGTTACATCGCCAGTTACAATAAATTTTGAAGATTTTCCCATTCTGGTCAAAAACATTTTCAACTGGCTTTCAGAAGCATTTTGCGCTTCGTCGAGGATGGCGAAGGCATTGCTCAGCGTGCGGCCCCGCATAAATGCCAATGGCGCTATTTCAATGGTTTCATCTTCCAGATAGGAAAGGAATTTTTGTGTAGGCAGCATATCCCTAAGGGCATCATACAGCGGTTGCAGGTAGGGATCAAGTTTCTCTTTCATATCGCCGGGTAAAAAACCCAGGCTTTCGCCCGCTTCAATAGCCGGACGTGTTAACACGATACGTTTTACCTGCTTACTTTTCAGCGCCCTGATGGCCAACGCGACAGCCGTATAGGTTTTGCCTGTTCCGGCCGGACCAATGGCAAAAAGCAAGTCATTTTCCTCCGAACTGCTCACCATTCTCTTCTGGTTGGGCGTCAATGCTTTGATCAGTTTACCGTGTCGTCCAAATACCAGCACATCATCTCCTTTGGCAGCCACATGATTGTCGGGTTCATCAACCCCCATCACCTGGCGTACCACATCTTCGTTGATCTTGCCAAACTTATCGAAATGAATTAATAACAGGTCGAATCGTTTTTCAAAATTCTTTATCTGTTCTTCGTCACCAATCAGTTTTATGAGCTCTCCCCTGGCGATGATCTTCAAGGTGGGAAACAATTCTTTGATCTCATTCAGGTATTTATCGCCAGAACCATAGATATCCAATGGGCTTCCTATATCAAGTTGCAGTATGCTTTCGCTCATTCTATTTTTTAATATCTGATCGTTATTTTAGTTGTCATCAAAAATATTAAAAATAACACCTTCTATGGGTTCAAAAATTTATAATTTTGATCTCAATTATCAGATAGCAGAAACAGCGTCATCCGGCAAGACTTCAGTATGGGAATAATTACATTGATCAGCGATTGGGGAAACAGCGATTATTATACGGCCGCGGTTAAGGGTATGATCCTATCGCAGTTGCCGGAAACCCGCATTGTTGACATCACCCATCAGATTGAACCTTTCAATTCAACGCAGGCTGCTTATATATTGAGAAATGCCTACAAAAACTTCCCGGAAGGCACCATCCACATTATAGGTATCAATACGGAGGAATCGCTTAATCACCCACATACGGTAGCAGTTTACGATAAACATTATTTTATTGGGACAGACGAAGGTATATTTTCATTGATATTTGACGGTGAGCCTGAAAAAATGATTGAACTGGAGATCATGCAGGATTCCGAGAATTTCACTTTCTCGAGCCGCGACAGGTTTGTGAAGGCTGCCATTCACTTGTTAAAAGGTGATACACTTGATAAACTGGGAAGTCCGAAAAAAGAACTCAAGAAAAAACTGCTTTTTGAACCTATTGTCGACCCGAATTATATCAGGGGTGTAGTAGTGCATATTGACTCATATGAAAACCTGATAACTAATATTCCGAAATCATTATTTAAAAAAATAGTGGGAAATAAAAAATTCTCCATTTCATTCCGATCTGATTCCGTCAGCAAGATCAGTGATTCTTATGGTGATGTGCGTCCGGGTGAGATCGTGGTATTGTTTGGTAGTAACAATATGCTTGAAATCGCTATCAACCAAGGGAATGCAGCATCATTACTGGGTATTGGCTGGAACCATACCGTTTTTGTGAATATTGATTAAAAATCACCAGATTATTTCCAGTTTTGCATCCATTTTCTATCGGTATACCTGTAAGCACATAGCACCATCCAACCAATACCAGCACCAAGGATGGTGCCTCCAATGACATCGCCGGGATAATGCACACCCAGGTATATCCGGCTGTAGACAATGAGCAGTCCCCAGAAAACCAACACCCAGGGAAGCCATTTGTATCTGTTGTAAAGTAAACCGCTGATAAATACGATAATTCCGAAATAATTTGTTGCATGCGAAGATACAAACCCATATTGGCCACCACAATATTCAACGGTGTGTACTAAAAATTGGATATCCGGATCATGACAGGGCCGTAATCGCTGAAAAACGTTTTTAAATAACTGTACCGATGCCTGGTCTGTCAGTGTGATAAGCACCGCTACAAATAGCAATATGATCAGGCCTTTCCACTTATAAACCCTTATGACAAGATAAAGTAAGAACAGGTAAAAAGGCAACCAAAAGAGTTTAGAACTGGCATAGACCATCAGCACATCAAAAAAATCATTGTGTAAGCCATTAAGTGTGAGGAAAAGATTCGTATCTATTTGATTTAAAACTTCAAGCATAGCTTAAAAACTACTTTAACTGGCTTATGGCCTCTTTTTTCAAATCGTAATATTCAATATTGAATGGATCGTGTTTTATGAGTATATCAATATATTCCATGGCTTTTTTGCCTTTACCTTTTTCAAGAAGTTTAGTCGATTTCTTATAATAATAGTCATCGCCATTGCAAACATAGCCGAGGCTTTCTCCTTCACAAATCAAAATAGCATCCGTAGTGTTTGTTTCTACACCTTTAATTCGAAATTGAATAGGTATTTCAAAGCGTGTGTATTTTTCTTCCTTGCATTCATTCCATTGTCCGGAGGTCATGTCAAAAAAATCGGCAATTTCTTCATGAATGGATTTATGAATGGGGTTTTTAAAAGTGAACTCCGTAAACTCACCATTACAATCCACTTCAAATGATACGATGACGATACCCATGATACAACTTCTCTTGACCATCTCCGGATAAGTGACGTTGTTATTAAATATTTTTTCAAAGGTGTAATATCCTCCCTTGAACCTATAGTCCAGTTGTTTCATTATGTTCTTCTTCCTGCTTTCACTTACGCTATTTGTTTCCTGGGCTGGTAACAAAATTGTAAATGACAAAACACATAATACCAATAAGTTGATCTTTTTTAACATGGACAAAACCTGTTTTAAAAATAAGTGGTAAAGGTAATAAATTCACTCAATCATACTGGTAATAAAGTTGCAAGCCATTCAGTGTTCTCTCAAAGTCAAAGCTGGTAAACTCCGTCATTCCGGGAAATTGATAGAACAAAAGTTTCTTTTCGAATTGCACCACAACCTGATTGGAAATGTCCTCATAATATAGGTTGACAGGAGGAGCCTCAAATGTTATAAGCTCCGTGATCATTTCCTGGCTATAGCTATATGTGTATAGACGATTTTCGATGGAAAGTATCATGCTCATTTCATCGATACTGCAAACAGCTGTTATATTTCCCTCATCAATTAAATGAAGGTCATCAAAATAGTCATCTTGCGAATTATATAGGCCTATTATACCATATTCATTCATATTTCCTATTACCATTACTTGGTCGGCAGATGCCGTTTTTTCAAATGCGAGAATTTGAAAATCAACAGGATGTCTTTGCTTTTTAATGCCTGTTTCTTTGTAAAATGTTACCAGGGAATGGTTGCCATTCAGCCTGGAAAGATAATCACTGACAATAAAATTTTCGAGTATGCTTATGCGCTTAGGAATGGAGTCTGTAAGCAGCTGGGTAATCAGTTTTTGCTGTCCGTTTAGTTGCGAATAGCCAACGATCTGTCCATTTTCCATGCCGATGTATATGCGGTCTTCATCAATTTGAATATCAGTAAATCCGGGATTCGGAAATTGCGGACCGGCCTCCCAATCCAATTGTTTTTCATCAATAGAAAAAGCCTTTAATTTGAGTGGCACTTCCGTGATCAGATATACTTTTTTAAAAAACCCGGATATTTCGCTATCAAGATAATCCCCGGCGCTCTCGATAAAGCTGGAATTGTTCAATTGCGGGTCATAAAAGTCAATGCGCGTATCGTTGATACCGTTTCTTGAGAACAGGTAAAAGCCTTTGTAGTTCAGCGGCTTCATTGTCAATTTTATAGGAAAATATGAGTTCCATTTACTTGTACCATCACGAACTGAAATCAAGATATAATAGGGTGCTTCATCCAAATTTTGAAGGCTTCTAAATATCATGGTCGTTTTAATTTCCTGGTCCACTTGGGATGTATTTACGGTATTTGTGCCAAATATTGAAATATAGTTTGCGTTGACAATACTGACACTTACAGATTCAATTGCACGTTCACTTTGTATTTTACATCGAATTTCTAAGGTGTCAGGAATTTGGATCATAGAATTTTCCACCGGACTGATCATATCAACTTTTGGGCTGTTTATTTTTTCAGACTTATGGCAAGAATTCAAACTGAAAATAATCAGAATGCTGAATAAATTATTTATTAAACGTTTCTTCAACATTATTCGCGGATCAGCCAACAAAATAACACATTTTTTTGTATTTTTCTGATTTATTAAATGATAACGACATGTTGAATGACCTGAAACTTGAGGACGTGCTATTCCTGGATATTGAAACCGTTCCGGCTGCCGCAGATTTTTCGGAACTACCTGAAGATGAAAAAAAGCTTTGGGAGAAAAAAGCCGAGCTCCTCAGAAGAAATGATCCTGAAACCACGGCAGATGAATTATATGCCCGCGCCGGCATCTATTCAGAATTTGGAAAAATTGTGTGTATCTCCTGTGGGTTTTCAAACGGTAAAGAATTCAGAGTCAAATCATATTACGGAGACGATGAACGCATTTTACTCGAAGAATTTGCAGATACATTAAATAAGCATTATTACACGGATCGCTACTTATTATGTGCCCATAACGGCAAAGAATTTGACTTTCCATACATCGCCAGGCGTATGCTTATCAATGGCATTTCACTTCCCAACATATTAAACAGTGCCGGCAAGAAACCCTGGGAAATCCGCCACCTTGACACCATGGAATTGTGGAAATTCGGCGATTTTAAACACTATACTTCGTTAGAGCTATTGGCTTCCGTTTTTAAAATTCCCACACCTAAAGATGACATTGATGGGAGCATGGTAGGTCAGGTTTACTGGAAAGATAATGATCTTACAAGAATTGTAAAATACTGCGAAAAAGACGTGCTGACCATTGCTCAATTGCTGCGCAGGTATATGGGACTGCCCCTGATAAAAGATACCGATGTAACCGTCGTTTAAAAAATCTAAACAAATAAACAAACCAATCGTAATGGAGCGACATATCCTATCCAAATCAACTTTTATTAGAGGCAATCAATGTTTAAAATCGTTATACCTGCATAAAAAAAGGCCTTTTTTGAGAGATAAACTAAGCCCTGAACAACTGGCAAAATTCAAACGGGGATCGAGGCTCGGTATTTTGGCCCGACAACTTTTTCCAGGGGGTATCGATCTAACACCACGTTCACCTTCACAATATCAAAAAAGAGTGCTGGAAACAACTGAAATCATCCGTCAGGGCAAATGCGACACCCTTTATGAAGCGGTATTTCAATTCGACCAGTTGCTGATCATGCTGGATATTCTGAATCGTAAAGATGGTGAATGGTATGGCTATGAGGTGAAGAGTTCGCTAAAAATTTCAGACACTTATTTGCTGGATGCAGCCTTCCAGTATTATGTGATTACAAATTCAGGTTTGAAGTTGAATGATATTTTCCTCGTTTACGTCAACAAAGATTATTTATTTGATGAAGATCTGAGGCTCGATGATATCTTTATTTTCGAAAGTGTGCTTGAAAAGGTATTGGAACTGCAGGATTATGTTAAAGAAAAAGTGATGGAGGAAAAAGCCACTTTACAACTAAAAAGTTCACCAAAAATTGATGTAGGCATGCATTGCCTCAACCCCTACCCATGCGATTTTACTGGGCATTGCTGGAAAAATGTGGTAGACAAATCCATTATTGACTCATATAAGCCGTCAACCAACGAAGAATTTTATGAATTCCTAGATAAAATTGAACAACTGAATTCTTAAATCAGAAAACACATTATCTTAGCCAAACATCTTACAAGAAACTGATTTTTAACATGTTTAAGAAGTCTGAAAATAGTTATTAACAGCTTATTAACCACTATTCATTATTTGTATTTTTGGCTTCATGGAAGAGACAGCTAAAAACGTCAGAAAAAAGACAACCCCACAAAAACTTTCCAACATAACAAGCCAGTTGATTGAGCACGGAAAAGTGCCACCTCAGGCCGTTGACCTCGAAGAAGCAGTGCTCGGCGCCATGATGCTGGAAAAAGATGCTGTGTCAGCTGTGATTGATATTCTATCACCCAAAGTATTTTACCTGGATAAACACCAGCGTATTTTCAAAGCCATTCAGAGTTTATTTACCAAATCGGAACCCGTTGATATACTTACGGTTACCAACGAATTAAAAAGTATGGGAGAACTCGAAATAGTGGGCGGCCCATACTATATCACAAGCCTAACAAGCCGGATAGCATCAGCTGCCAACGTGGAATACCATGCCCGTATCATCCTTCAAAAGCATATTCAGCGTGATCTAATCACTATTTCTACAGAGATCATTAATGACGCATATGAAGACACGACTGATGTTTTCAATCTACTGGATAAAGCGGAGCAAAACTTGTTTGCGGTTTCCGAAACCAATTTAAGAAGAAATTTTGAAGACATGCCTTCATTGGTCAAACAGGCCATTGAGGATATTGAAAATGCCAAAAATTCCGATTCACACTTACGTGGCGTTCCTTCTGGCTTTGTGGATCTCGATCGAAAAACTTCAGGCTGGCAGAATTCGGACTTGATCATCCTTGCTGCCCGTCCATCCATGGGAAAAACAGCCCTTGCTCTATCGATGGCACGAAATGTGGCTGTTGAGTTCAATAAACCTATTGTCTTTTTCTCTTTAGAAATGTCGGCCGTACAGTTAGTAACAAGGCTTATTTCAAGTGAAACTGAATTAAGGGCTGATAAGTTGAAACGAGGAGATTTGGCGGGTCATGAATGGCAACAATTGAACGACAAAATATCCAACCTGGTAGATGCCAAGATATTCATTGACGACACCCCTGCCCTCACCATCTTTGAACTTCGCGCCAAATGCCGAAGACTGAAACAACAGCATGATATCCAGATGGTTTTTATCGACTACTTACAACTCATGTCGGGTGGAAGTGATAATAAAGGCAACCGTGAACAAGAAATCAGCCAGATTTCCCGTTCATTAAAAGCGTTGGCGAAGGAACTGGACGTTCCGGTACTGGCACTTTCACAGTTGAGCCGAGCCGTTGAAAACCGGCCCGGACAAACCAAAAGGCCCATTCTTTCTGACTTGCGTGAGTCAGGAGCGATAGAGCAGGATGCCGACCTTGTATTGTTCATTTACAGGCCTGAATATTATAAACTGGATGAGTTTGAAGACGGCACATCAACACACCGGGTAGCAGAAGTGATTATTGCAAAGCACAGGAATGGCCCTACGGGGGAAGTAAAATTGAAGTTTATTGACACTTTTGCCAAATTTGAGGACCACGAATCGGGAAGCAACTATTCCATTTCAGATGTAAGCGCCGGAATAAAAACCCTGCCCTCAAAGATGAATGATTTAACTGATACTGAAGATACACCTTTTTAATTAAATTTTATACATATGAACGATTACAAAAAAATCATTGCAACAATAGCTATAGTCCTGTTACCAGGATTATTAATGAGCTTACTCGCCCAAAAAAGCGTCGAATTGAAATATGACGTAGACGCGGGTGATAAGTATGAATACAAACTGGAAATTGACCAAGACATTGTTTTTGATGCGGGAGGGCAAACCATGGCACTGGATCAGTTGATGAACTTCAGAATGACCTCCAATATTGATGAAAAAATGGGGAGCGAATATAAGATATCTACCACGGTGGATGCCATTAAAATGACGCAAAGCATATTCGGTATGCAGATCACCTACGACTCTGAAGACCCGAATAGCATGCAAAATCCGATGGCAGCTAAAATTGGTGAAGAAATGAACAATATTATTGGTTCGGATTACAGCATGACCATGGATGAAAGAGGCCATGTAACAGAAGTAGATGCCAGCGATCTATCCAATGATGAGATTATTAACAACATCAGTTCCGGTTCTAATTTTGCTATTTATAAAGAAGGTTCAGTAAGTGTTGGCGAAAGCTGGGAAGGAGATGTTGAGCCTCTTGAAAACAGCGACATGAAAGTTCAAATGAGATATACATTATTAAAAGTGAGCGGCAAAGAAGCGACACTTGGACTGAATGGTACCATAAGTTCTAATAAAATTGACGACCAAGAAATGAAGATGAATGGCACCATGACCGGGGAAATGCGGGTGGATGTGAATACGGGCTGGCTGATTGAATCAGTGCTGAACCAGGAAATAGAGCTGGATATTGAGCA
>JAZBOW010000258.1:0-9231 GCA_036351335.1 Bacteroidales bacterium
AATAAGTATTAGTCTTTTGCTTAGATCAATTTCAGCTGATTTGTTAACGATTCTTTACTTAATGACTTTTTATGACGAAAACGATAAATCAAACAATGCTTTAAAAAATGAATTTGATATAATTTCGTCAGAATACCTACACTTTGTGAAAAAAACATTAAGAGAAGATCATGAACTATTAACGACTCTTAAAATAAATACACCTTCACTTGAAGAGAAAGAAGAATGGTTTAGAGAAATTGCATCAGAACTGATCGATGAAAATGGAAAAATAATTTCAAAAAAAACAATACGAAGAACAACTCCAGATAATCAAAAAAAAGGCTTAAAAAATTATGGAATCTTTTTGACAGAAAATGAAAAGTTCGATAGAATAAAAAGTTATGGTTTTGAAGACTACGGATTCATATTTATTGCATTTAAATACTACTCACAATTTCAACATTTTACATTAATGTCTAAAAAATATATTGAGGTAAAACCATTTCAGGACACCTATTACATGTCATTGACTTTGAGTTACATGTTGGTTGTATTTGATATAGCATTACAAATCTGTAAATCACCTAATCCGAATTTTAGTAAAGAAATTGAAGAGATAAATCAAAAGATAATAAAACACTTTGCCTAACAGCAAATCGCAGCCCATAGCCGGTTAAGAGTAATTAAAAGAAAATGAGTAGGAGCAGGAATATAAAAATAGAAATAATCAACAAAGATCCTACAAAGAAACGACTACGGGTCATATTTGCAAGACGCGATAACCACAATAAAAAAAATGAAATTTTGCTACATAGATGAAAGTGGAACTGGCAATGAACCTATTGCAGTTATGGTTGGGATTATTGTTGATGCATACAGAATGAAACCAACTAAGGAAGGGTGGGATGAACGATTCGACCAGTTGACCAACTACTTCAATTTAAACATTGAAGAACTTCATTCAAAAGATCTGTTCCAAAATAGAAAAGCATGGAGAATCTTAAGCGGAGATACTAAAAGTGCAATTGTTGATGATTTCGTTGATTGGTTTATAACGAGAGGACATGCCATTGTCTATTCTTCAGTACTTAAAGACAAGTATCAAAGCATGTTACAAGATGACCAAAGACTTCAAGAAGTAGGTTCGTTATGGAGATTTTTGGGCACACATTTATTACTCTCTGTTCAACGAAACATGAAAAAAATGAAAAATAATAAAGGAAATACTGTTTTCATTTTTGACAACAAAGATTCGGATAAAACTCATTTTACCGACTTAATATTAAGCGCACCAGAATGGACTGATACATTTTATGCAAGGAAAAGAAGAGAAGATCGTTTTGATCAAATAATCGATGTTCCCCATTTTGTTGATTCAAAGCATGTTGGATTAATACAATTGGCTGATTTATTTGCCTTTATTATTAGGCGGTATTTGGAAATCGAAGAAGAAATTATTCCTGAAAGATTTAATGGTGAAGGAGAAAGAATGAAAGGGTGGTTTAATAAAATTAAATCATGTTCAATTTCTACAAGTTCAATTTACCCAAAACAAAAGCTGTGCGATACTGCAAAATTAATTAGAGACTTAGCACCAGAATCGATTAAATAATAAAATGAAATGTTGTTCAAAACACTAACTCAATGGCAAAATGTGTTTTATATATCGTGGAAAGGATTGACTAAGTCAGCAATAAACTTAAAGCTAGATTAAAACAAGCTTAAGATTTTTCCAAAGTATTCTTCACTTTTAATATAGTCGTATAAGAGCAGCCAACAATCTTGCTTATTTCATCGTATTTATAACCTTTATTCAGATATTCCAGTATCTTTTGATTACGCTCCTTTTTGATGAACTTCTCCTTTGATTCCTTTGTGCCAACCTTTCTTCCTCGGTACTTTCCTTTCTCTTTTGCTATTCTGATGCCCTCTTTTTGGCGCTGCAATATCATCTTTCTTTCAAACTTGGCCATGGTCGAAAGAATGGATATGATCATCTCTGAAACCTCATCTTGTGATCCGTCAATTTTGAAATTCGTTAGATTTGGATTCCTGCAGATAATGTTAATGCCAAGCTCAGTCAATTCCTGCCAGGTCTTCAATACATCCAGTGTATTCCTTCCCAGCCTGTCAATTGAATGTATCTCAAGATGCGTTAGTTTGCCCGTATCGATCAGTTCTTTGATCTGTGATCCCTTTGGCCGCTTAAAGAATTCGATGCTTCCAGAGCAAGTATCCGTGAATATGTAATCAAAACCATTCAGTTCCTGGAGCTGTCTTTCTGCATTTTGTTCTTCAGTGCTGACCCTAGAATAATACACTTTCATTTCAATACTGTTTATGAGTACCCTATATTTGATGCTAGTGTAGTAGTAAATACAATAAGTTCGGCGGATTCAGGCAAGAATTTTCAATACTGTTTAGGGTGTAGCTTAAAATGGTAAGGGAATGAGTGTTAGTGCTAAGTCTATACTGAATATAATTAATCCCATAGACGATAAAATTATTTGATTAATTACTTAATTTTAGACTGATATAAGCGGAAACACATTATAGGACTAAAGACAATTGGCTTTATTCGGACATTGAAAATCTAATAAGGATAGGGCAATTCGAAACGTATCTAGTATCAATGTTAAAAATATTCCTATTTTAATACCTTTGCCATATATTAGAAATAATTTCATTTCTTTTACGTTTGAGCATTAAATGGTGAAATCGCATCAAATAAGGGTTTTGTTTTTAGGAATGGTTTACTTCATTTTGTTGGCTGCCATTTTTGTGCCCCACCACCATCACGAAGAAACAGCCTGTTTTACCACTGCTCATTGCGAAGACGATGAATCCGGTCATGACCAACATGCCGAAGAGCCTGTTGATCATCAGCACGACTCACGAGAAGACTCCAAGCATTGTTTAACATTTGAGTATTATGTTTTTACTGATTCAGGCAAAAACATTAAACGTGCATTTGAATTTAAAGTAGAGTCGTTTTCTCATCATGATCTTTTTTATTCTTGCCTTCTCTCAGCTGAAGAAAGCCCAAAAACGGAAACTATTTTTAAGTTATCCGGACAGCTTTCGATACAAAACGAATTCGTTGTTTTTGTCAGTCACGAATTACCGCTGCGTGCACCTCCAGTTGCCTTTGCATAGGTAATTTTTTGCCCTCCCAATCGCGAAGGGCACAGTTTCAACTTTTTAAGATTTAAAATAATGTCAAAAGCAATTATAGCTTTGATCATTGCCTCGTTCATTTTAGCAGGCTGTGGTCATGAAGGCGAACATTCACATACAACAGTTGATGTTGCTTCGCCAAATAACAATATTCATTTCGAAAAAGAATCAGCAACACTCTTTACCGAAAACCTGGAACTTTTTATGGAGTTCGACCCTATTGTAGTTGGGTCGAATTCCGATTTCCTGCTGCACTTTACCCTTCTAAACGGAAGTTATTCACCCCTGGACAATGCCCAGGTATTGTTAAGGCTTGAAATTGAAGGTGAAAAAAGCATGGAATTTCAATGTGCGAAAAGCCGGGCAGGGATTTATAATGCGGAAGTTTCTCTGCCTGATTCTGGCGAAGCCAAAATAAGGATCATTGTGAAAACAGAAACATTGGCCGATCAATTTGTACTTGATCATGTCCATGTTTTCAAAGACGAATCAGAAATTCACTCCCATGGCCATGAAGAGGTGAGTGGTCAGGTAAAGTTCCTGAAAGAACAGGCCTGGTCAACAGAGTTCGATGTAGAGCAGCTTGTCCTGCGCGATTTTTCACCAGTGATCAATACCAGCGGTGAAATACTTGCCATGCCTGGTGAAAAGTTGACATTGATAGCCAAAAATGATGGCATCGTTTTGTTTTCCACCCGCAATATGGTACAGGGAAGTCCGGTTAAAAAAGGGAATTTGGTTTTCACGATCAGCGGAAAGGGTTTTGCAGAGGACAATATTTCGGTGAAATTTCAGTCGTCGCGATTGCAGTTCGAGAAAAGTAAAAACCAGTACCTGCGTCACAAAAATTTGGTTGAAGAAAAGATTGTTTCCAAAAGCCAGTTTAATGAATCCCTCAACCAATACCTTTCTGACAGTGTAGCCTATTACAACCTTAAAAATACGGTATCCGATGGGGGGTTAAAAGTCTATGCCCCACTCACCGGTTACATCCATGAGTTGAATGTTTCAGAAGGACAGTTTGTTTCAACTGGTTCGGTACTGGCTACTGTTTCGAGCAATAAAGTTTTGTTGCTCAGGGCCGATGTTCCCCAACAGCATTATAAAATCCTTGGAGGCATAAGCGATGCCACCTTCAGGCCGGCTTATTCTGAAAAGGTTTATACCATTGATGAATTGAATGGAAAATTGCTGGCTAAAGCCTCTTCGGTAGCTGAGAACAACCATTATATGCCCGTCTATTTTGAGGTGATCAACGACGGCACCTTGTTGGAAGGTGCTTTTGCTGAATTCCACCTAAAAACAAAAGCACGACCAGGAAAATTGGTGGTTCCCTTCAGCGCATTGGTTGAAGAGCAAAACAATTTTTATGTGTATGTACAGCTTAGTGGTGAAACCTATGAAAAAAGGCAAATCCAACCCGGTGATGCTGATGGGATTTATGTAGAAGTTGTTTCTGGTTTGGATGACGGCGATAGAGTTGTAACAAAAGGATCCGTCCTTCTAAAAGCAGCCTCAGTTTCCACAGCCCCTGTTCATTCACACGCTCATTAATACATCAGCTATGTTAAACAGAATTATTAAATATTCGCTCGACAACAGGTTACTGGTGATTTCGCTCACCTCGATTTTGGTGCTTGCCGGCATTTACTTATCCAGTAAAATTGAGGTTGATGTGTTCCCCGACCTCACCGCCCCTACGGTAGCTGTGTTGACCGACGCCCATGGCATGGCAGCCGAGGAAGTTGAAAAACTGGTCACTTTCCCCATCGAATCATCATTGAACGGTGCTACCGATGTACGCAGGGTTCGCTCCACCTCTTCCTTTGGAATGTCCATCGTTTGGGTCGAATTTGATTGGGGCACTGACATTTACAAGGCCAGGCAGATTGTGAGTGAAAAACTCTCCATCATCAATCCAAGCTTGCCCTCAAACGTTGAATTCCCGGTGCTTGCCCCTCAAACTTCAATTATGGGCGAGATCATACTCATTTCTATCACCTCCGATTCCCTGTCGCTTTTTGAATTACGCTCGATTTCGGAACGGCAAGTGAAGCAGCAATTGTTATCTGTAACCGGTGTATCCCAGGTTGTTATTATCGGAGGTCTTCCGAAACAATACCAAATATTGGCCAATCCTGATAAAATGCGGTATTATGAAGTTTCCCTTGATGAATTGATGGAGGCTACCAAAAACACAAATTCCAACGCTTCTGGGGGATTGATCAATGAGTACGGACAGGAATATATCGTCAGGGCAACAAGCAGATCGACCAATGTGAAAGACATTGGAAATTCAGTGGTCAAAATCAGAAACGGAAAACCAGTAAAGATCATGGATGTGGCAGAAGTAAAAATCGGCCATTCTACTTTAATTGGAGATGCCTATCTCGATTTAAAACCTGCTGTTATCCTCACGGTATTGAAACAACCAAACACAAATACTTTGGCGCTCAGCGGCGACATTGACGAGGCCCTGGAAGAACTTCAAACTTACCTACCGGCAGGGGTGGAAATCAATGCGCAAATTTTCAGACAGTCTGATTTCATTGAAACAGCAATAAACAATGTCTTACGGGTCATGCTCGAAGGCGGCCTTTTTGTTTCCATTGTACTTTTTCTGTTTTTGTTGAATTTTCGCACTACCTTGATTTCGGTTGTTGCTATCCCCATCTCCCTCTTACTCTCGGTAATCGCGTTAAAACTAATGGGTTTAACCATCAACACCATGTCGCTCGGGGGAATGGCCATCGCCATTGGTGTACTTGTTGACGATGCCATTATTGATGTGGAGAATGTATTGAAGCGGTTAAAACAAAATTTCCGGAAACCTAATAACGAAAAGCTTCCAACAATAACTGTGATTTACGATGCTTCGGTGGAAATCAGGTCATCAATAGTTCAGGCTACCTTGATCATTATTGTGGCTTTTGTACCGCTTTTTCTTTTGTCGGGTATGGAAGGCCGCATGCTCAAACCTTTGGGCATCACCTTTATTGTATCGCTAATTGCCTCACTTATTGTCGCCATAACACTCACCCCTGTTTTGGCCAGTTATTTATTGAATACTACCAAACAACTTAGCCGGCATGAAAGCGGGGGAAACAAACTGGTTCAAATACTCAATGTTTGGTATGGTAAAAGCCTTGCGGTAGCTATTCGCTTCAGGAAATTGGTGATTTGGATTTCCGTGGGAATGCTGCTGGTGTCCATATATATTTTTACAAATTTCGGCAGGAGTTTCCTTCCCGAATTCAACGAAGGGACACTAACGATCACCACGGTCAGTTTGCCCGGTTTAAATCTCGAGCAGACCAAAGAATTGACAGAGCAACTGGATATGCATCTGCTCGAAATACCTGAAGTGAACTATGTAAGCCGTCGTACAGGAAGGGCAGAATTGAACGAGCACAGCCACGGCGGGAGCAATTCATCAGAGATTGATGTACCCTATCAATTGAAGGACAGGTCGAAAGAGGAATTTATGGCTGAGGTCAGGGAAAGGCTTGAAAGTGTTCCTGGATTGAGCATCAGCATTGGTCAGCCTCTGGGCCACCGTATCGACCACATGTTATCGGGTACACGGGCCAACATTGCCATCAAGGTTTTTGGTAATGATTTGACCACTTTATTGAATGTTGCCAATGAAATAAAAAGCAATATTGAAGATGTTGAAGGGCTTGTGGATTTGAATGTGGAACAACTGGTCGAAATTCCCCAAATCCAAATCAGGCCACGACGGGAAATGTTGGCCCGATACGGTATTCCGGCGAATACATTTACCGAGTTTGTGGAGACTTCTATCGCCGGGGTAAAGGTTTCCGAAGTTTACGAAAACAACCTCACTATCGATCTTGTTCTCCGGTACAACGAAGAATCAAGAAACAGCATCGAGTCGATTAGAAATACTTTAATCGATACCTATTCGGGGACAAAAGTGCCTTTGAGTTTCGTGGCTGATGTGGTTTCTGTTTCGGGCCCCAATGTGATCAACCGTGAGAATGTCAGGCGAAAACTCGTGATTTCGGCCAACGTTGCAGGGCAGGATGTTGGGACGGTGGTAACCCATATCAAAAGCCGGATCAATCAGAATATCCAGCTTCCACAGAATTATTTCATCAAATATGGAGGACAATTTGAAAGTGCAGAAAGCGCTTCCCGTTTGTTGTTGATTACTTCTATTTTGGCCATCCTGGTTATCTTTATTATTCTTTATCAGGAATTTAAAAGTGCGAGTCTGGCAGGCTTGGTTTTAATCAATTTACCTTTGGCGCTAATTGGAGGGGTTGGCGCTGTTTGGCTTACTTCAAATATGTTGAGCATCCCGGCCATTATTGGATTTATTACCCTCTTTGGTATTGCTACACGTAATGGGATACTGTTGGTTTCACGCTATCAGTATTTAACAAAACAGGGAATGGTTTTAACAGAAACCATCATTTCAGGTTCGAAAGACCGGCTTAACCCCATTTTGATGACAGCCCTTGCATCTGCCCTTGCACTTATCCCTCTGGCGTTAAGTGGAAGTCAACCGGGTAACGAAATCCAAAGCCCCATGGCCATTGTTATTTTGGGTGGACTGGTTACTTCAACCCTGCTTAACCTTTTTGTCATCCCATCAGTATATTATGTAATGAATAAAAAGAAAACAACATGAGAGAAAATAACCCGTGTATGAATTCAGATAAAGGCACGAAGACAGAAAATGAAAATGTAATTCTGAACCTAAAAAGCAATCTTTTTTCTTTATTGATGTTGTGTGTTTTTCTTCTTTTTCATTTTGAGGGAAAATCGCAATTATCCCTCGAAACCCTTATCAGCAACGCTAAGGAAAACAACAAAACCCTGATTGCCGCCAACAGGTATTATGAAGCAGAAGTCATTCAGGCGAAGACTGGAAATACACCCGAAAATCCGGAGGTTGAATACGCCTATTTGTGGGGCACTCCTGAACAAATCGGTGAACGGGTCGATTTTGCAGTTACCCAATCCTTCGACTTCCCGACGGCCTACACAAGCCGTTCGAAACTATCAAAGATCAACCGTGAACAGGCTAACCTTCGACTGCAGACCACAGAACAGGAGGTAATTGTCAGGGCACGCAAAGCATGGTTCAATGCAGTTTATCTAAACCAGGTAAAACTATTGTTGGGACAAAGATTGCAGAACGCGGAATTGATCGCACAGGCTTTTCAACGATTGTACGATGAAGGGGAAGCTAATCAGCTTCAGCTCAACCAGGCTCAATTGAAGGCTACAGCTTTATCAAATGAAATGAACAGGTTAAAAGCCGAAATCGTTGCAAACAATGCTGAAATCAGTTGGCTGAATGGAGGTCAGGCTTTCGTGGTTGCCGACACTACTTTTCCAGCAAGCGCAAATCTCGTTCTCGATACACTATTGAAGCTGTATCAAACCGGGCCCAGGAATGCCGCTTTCCAGGGAGAGGTCATAAGGATGGAGCAACTAAAAGATGTGGCCTTTAACCAAAAATTACCAAAGTTGAAAGCCGGTTATTATCAGGAAACGATTTTGGGAACTCAATTAAAGGGAATTGTAGCCGGGATCAGCATTCCACTTTGGGCGGATGCCCATGCTGTAAAAGCTGCAAAAGCTGGGGTTGTTTTTGCACAGACAGACGCCATGCGTTTTTGGGAACAACAGAAAATTCAGCTTACACAAATGTTTGAGCGGTGGTTGATGCTGAAGGCCCAGGTGGACGAAATGGATAAATTATTGGACAACTCCAATAACAATTCGCTATTGCTGAAAGCATTGGAAAGAGGGGAAATATCCCTCACCCAGTATTACTACGAATCAGACTTCTATTTCCAAAACCAATTTGAACTATTTGATATGAAGAGGGAACTATATTTATTGGAAACAGAATTGATGAGAGCGAGTTACTAAGAAAATATACAGAAATGGTGTTTTTGTCGATCTAGATGAAACCAATACTAAACGATTTAAAAACTTTATTTATTTAATTTCCTAATTGATTTCTGTGTCATAGTGTTAGATCTTCATTTTAATAGAAAACAGAGTCATTATAGAAAAAAGTGTTAAAGTTTA
>JAZBOW010000259.1:0-8636 GCA_036351335.1 Bacteroidales bacterium
CAACTTCTTTTATACGTCATAAAAGTACCGAATAACACCTAAACCGGGAGTGAAATCGGCAGTTTTTTGTTATGTTTTGCCATTTCTGTTATTTATGCATACATACATCCGTATTACAAATACTAACGAGAAGGTGATGTTTATTGATTACTTGTATTTTATTTTACAACTCATTTTTCTGAATAACTACTAAACGAACCCTATCGGGCTTCTCCAACTCTAATTTTAACTGGACAAGTTTCAGGGAAGCCTGCATAGGTCAGTAATTAATTTAAAATTCCATGTTAAAGAATCATTTGTTATATCATGACGAAACAATAATGCTTTGTTATTTTTTTTGTTACTATTAATTCCTGAAGCCAGAAAGTATATACCTTCTGTAGTGAGATATTCAAATTCCTTAGCTTTAATCCCAATATCACCAGCAATACAAAGAACTTTTACTCCTTTTTTCCTAATGCCCACTAATTTTGGATAAATTTCTGAATTGAAATTGTTTGGATTTATACAGTAGAAACAATCACCTATACCTGCATTTGGAATAGAAGAGGCTTGATGTTCTATGAGAGGGTTATTATACATCCAAATTAATTTATGGTGTAAAATAACCAAATGGCTTGATTCCTTGATGGTATCTAAAACGCCGAATAAAAAATCTTTTTGAGCTCCTACTATATTGCTTAAACTATCCTGGGTGTCCAGAACAATTAAGGTGATTTTATTCTCATTGATAGAATAGTATGGCGGTCTGTTTGTGAATTGTGTAACCCTATTTAAATTTGTATAATCATGATTTCCCAGAGCCCATAAGGTTTTTGTTCCTCCAACATTAAAAATTGAATCAATATGAGCCATTGTGTTATCATCTGCCGATGATAAATATGCTAAGTCGCCACCAAGCCATAGCATATCAAATTTAGTAAAATCAATACTTTCCACTAAGCTATCCATAGAAGGATTTAAATTCGTTCTGGTATGAGAAAGATGTATATAATTCTTTACTCTTTCAGGCTGTTCTGTGGTTATATGACTTTGACAGGAAAAGAACAATATTAATCCTAAAAGTGATAATGTAAATAATGCGCTTTTATTCATGATTTTTTATAATTGGGATTAACTTCTTATACGCGTACCAAAGTTACCGAATAACACCCATATGAGCCTAATAAAAAGCATAAAACGCCGTCTTTAACCCTTTTATTATCAGCGCATTTTGCAAAACACCACCCTGTTTTTATTAAGTAAGCATTTCGTTTTCCTGTTTCAATTTTTTAATTAAGACAATAAAAAATTTATTTATATGAAAGGAAGGTTTCGTTAACACCCGTTTCAGATTGGGCCGTTCCGACCATCAGAACGCTTAATTGTTGGGGGTTGGCATTTTAAATTATTTTCATAGCGTCAAACAAAATCCAAGCCCGTTTTGCATAACGCCAAATTTAATATTTAGTGATGAAGTCTTGTCAATGTCGGCATTATATATATTTACGGAACTTTTTATCATGCTTTCTCCACCAATATGGAAAAGAATCCCGGTAAATAAGCCGGCTGCACTAATTATATACACTGTTTTATTAATTTCTTGCCCACTAATTAATAAACCGACCCCGTAGCCAAAGACTATTCCGGAAGGGATTGCCATTATAGTTCCAACTGCATTTAGAGCCTTTCCTTTTTTATATTTTGACAACGCAGGCTGCACATCAACGTATAGTTTTTTAATGTCACCCGTACTTAGTTTCTTGGTTCCTTGTTTAATGGTCACTCCCCAAAAACCATTTTTATAAGACAATGATTTATTTTTTGTGGTTTCCTGGGCATACATATTTGCCGAGATAAGAAGTAATAATATGAATAAAAAAAGACTTCTCATTTTTTCAGTTTTATTGATCCGGTTTTTTATTTGTTATTTGCCCTTAACGTTAAGTATATGCAAAGTAGTCGATTGCGGGCTTAAATTTATCAAACCTATACAATTTTGAAGCGGGCTACAATCCTCGTATTTACTACTGTCCCGGCTATTATTTTTATACATGTTAGGTGTTCGTGCCATTTATTAATTCTCCGGTTTCAATATACTTTGTTAAGTCATTTAGGAATCTTACCATGGGTGCCCCATCAATAACATCATGGTCAATAAGAATAGTCATATTTAAAATCTCCCTGATTTTAATATCGTTGTCCATTACAACGGGTTTTTTCAATATGGAACCAATACCAAAAGAAACAGGATGCACTGATTTATGAATAAACCATCCATTTATTTTACCCATCATACCCACAGACGTTATTGCAACGTTGCCCATTTTATTAAAAACTATTTTAGGATTCCTAAATAGAATCTTCCAAATCAATCTTCTGATGAATCCCGGCATATAATAATAAAGTCTTTCGAATAGATGTGGCTGCTTATTTATAACAATATCATTATTTGTTAATTCTTGGTTTTTAGCATTTTCTATTTCTATGGTTATTTCCAAAGCACTTTTTTCATTTGTTTTTTTTATAACCAAAGGAATTGGAACTTTTATACCATGAATCTTTTTTTCAATAATTATTGAAATGTTAATGTCGTTGAAGATTATGAGTTTCTTTTTGTTGTAAAGGTATGCTGAAGTTTCTGGATGCTTTTTAAGGGTATAGCTGATTACTTTAATAATCCATGCGTTAAAAGAAATATTTGTGCCATTTTTCCTTAATTCCTGTAGCTTTTTCCTGCTTTCAGTAACATCAAATTCCAATAGTCCACACACATGATGCTTTAATATTCCTAATGAAAAAGTATCAAATGTGGCAATTCTGGATGGCGGGATTCTTTTATATGAGAATTTTTTTTTCATTTTACATTGTATTCTATTTTGGTGAGATAAGAAGTTCCATAGCAAAATTCTTTAGTCAGATAACTATAAATCGCGTCAGTATATCGAGCAAGCTTATACCCCAAATCGTCCTCTTCTTGGACGAGGATGCATGTATACATCCGCATTACATATGCGGACGAGAGGGGGTCAAATGTCATCACGTTTATTGAAGGTTACGTTCTTTCAATTCTTTTTTTAACGCTTCATATTGCTTTGGTTTCTTCAGGAACCCATAAATAATGAACAAGGGAATTAATGTTAGAAATCCCCAGGTATTTGCGGCAACACTATAAATTATTATTCCGACTAAAAACCCAATAAAAAATGCATCTATTATGGGTGATGGTTTGTTTTTTTCTGCTACTTCTAGCAGTTCTTTGTCGGTTAATTGAGACAGTTCATTTTGGTTCATTTGGCCTAATTTTTCTTGATTTTTACCTGTGTTGATTTACTTGCAATATTTTTATAATAGCAGCCAACTCCTTATTATGCGTCATAAAGTACCGAATAACACCTAATCCGGGGGTGTAATCGGCAGTTTTTTATTCTGTTTTACTTACCTAACAAAGGTATTCATTCCCTCTCAAATTGTCCTCGTTTTTGGCGAGGATGCATATATATATCTGCATTACAAATCTGGATGAGAGGGGGTAGTGTTTCAATTAAATTTTCATTTATCCAGTGGCAATTATCCGTTCATCATTCATTGATTTTTTTTTGCGAATTATTCTTAGAATAATAAGAGTCATTATCCATAGAACACCAGCCCAAATAACTAACCAGATTAAAAGATCTTTTCCTGTCAAAGTTATCGGAACAATAACTGTTGTTGTGAAAACTAAACTAGCGTGTGTTAGTACTGTTAAAAGCAGACTCTTGGTACTATTGTAAACCCATACCATAACAATTCTGAAAGGTGGTAACCAAGTAAAAAGACGTCCAAGCAAAATTAATAGAGGGAGTAGCTTAAAAAAACTATCGTTTTCCCAGAATAATATGAAATGCCATAATCCCCAAAGAACACCAACTATTAGTCCTGTGGTAATAATATTATATCTTAAATTTAGGCGAGGAATAACAAAGCCTGTCCAGCCGACTTCCTCAAAGATTCCTACCACAACGCCAGCGATAATGCCGTTAATAAACAGTGCTGCAATATTATCAGAGTTGCTGAATCCAAATTGAAAGTTTGGGTTTAGAAATGATAAGATTAATAGAATCATTAATGCTAATAAAGGGGTAGTAAAAAGAGCAAAAATATACCACCAAATTTTAACTCTCCATTTGAGAAAGCTAGATAATAGTCTGCGATAACCATTTTTGCCTTCTATCAAACCAATCATAAGTACACCTGCAAAGCTTGGTCCAACAAGCATAGTTAAGTACAATAGAGGTAATAATTCTTGAGATTTTTCAGGATTAATTGGAATATTACCTGGACCAGCGAGAATTCCAACTAAACCCCATGAGAAAGAAAATGCAAGCAAAAAGTAAATGATTATTGAATTTTGCTTGGCAAAACGTTTACTTTTCATTTTTATAATATTTATCAATTACTTATTCAGATCCTTTTTTTACATTACACTTATACAATGTTGTAGCCTGTGGTTCTTCATTTCCTTGTTATTCTGTTCCCCCTTTCTTCTAAGTCAGCAAGATCACTTTCTTCTTTAATGGTCTCTTTTTCTACATCTTTTAGCTGGTTCATAACTTTTCATATTTTTCTCTATGATTGTTCATTAGCTATCTTTTGTTGCTCAACATTCAGCTTCAAATTTCCATAGGGTTCATAATTTTTTAACTCAACGATTGATGCAGGTAAACTAAAACCATTTGCAATCAATGCTTCAACCACATCATTCATCACTTGTGAACGAATGCTATTGTGAACAGTCCGCTTCGTAGATTTAAAGGTATCTATCCAAAATTTCACATTAATATTGATAGAGTTTGTGTCCAGTTCCTTAAGAGTAATTGCAGGCTCTTTATCGCCATTTAAAACGCCCTCAACATTTTTTGTGATTTCAAGTACTATTTTGATAGCTTCCGTGGGATTGTTTTCATAAGCAATACCAATATTAAACTCGTATCGTAGATAACCATCAATGGTGTAATTATATAATGGATTTTTAAGGATGATTGAGTTTGGTAGAAAAACATCTTTGCCATCTGGGGTTTTTATGAGTGTTTCCCGTATGCTAATGTCTTTTACATGACCTGTAATGCCATTTACTTCTATTAAATCATCTAATCTAAAGGGACTTTTAAAAGCAAGAATAATTCCTGCCAAGAAGTTCTCGCCAATATCTTTTAAAGCAAAACCAATTACAAAGGTTAATAAACCAGCACCTGCAAGTAACTTATTAGTAAAGGAACTAAGCCCAAGTAAATATAGACTAGCGAAAACAACTATTGACCTTAGAATAAATCCTATTATCTGTGCGGTAAAATTAGCCGTGATATTATTAGGCGATTTCTTGGCTAAACGCAATTTTATTCTTCGTTGTATGAATGCGGACAATACAAATCCTACTATCAAAAACAATAGAATAAAAACAAGGTTGATGTAATTCGCTTTGAAGTAGTGAATTACATCATTGTAGAATTGAAATGCATTTTCCATCTGTTATTTTTTAGTATATAATTCATTGATTATAGCCGAAAATTTATCAATAGATTGTTTCGCTTTTGCTTTGAATTCTTTTTTGTTCACTTTTATTTGAATGTTAATGTTAATAGTTGTTCCTACTCGCAAAGCTATTTGGACTCCGCCCCCCCCCCTTTTATATGTCAGGTCATTTGATTTGGATTACGGTTGTCTTTCCATTGGCTCCACTTGGTTATATGAGGAATAAAGGTTCACATATCCCTAATTATCTCCCGGATAACAGGAGTTTTTGTCTTACCTGTTCCCTTTACTCCTTTTCATGTGTAATATATTTTTGTGCCGGCCACAACCATGTAGCTGTAATGGCCGTTATCAAAGCTACAAAAAATGTCAGAAGCCGCGAACTTATCACCTCTTCCATACCTGTATTGATCCAGATGATGGTAAATGTAAGCCCGGTAATGATGGTTGCCAGAACAGCTTTTCCGCTGTACTTTTTCCAGAACAGCGTGAGCAGCACCACCACCGAAAAGGTGCCGCCAATACCTGCCCATACATAACTCACCAAACTAAATATAAAAGTATTGTCGCCCGAAATCCATGCAAGAACCAATGCAATAACCGCCAGCAAAGCCGTGATCATACGCGACAGTTTGAGTTGCTGTTTGTCGCTGATCTGCTGCATTTTCCGGGATGCTGGTTTTAAGAGGTTTTCGGTTAGCTCGGTGGAAGAAAGGATCAGTAACGAGTCGGCGGTGGAGATCATGGCGGCAATGGCCCCGGTGATTAAAACAGCGGCTATGGGTGCAGGAAAAATGGTGAGCAATACTTTGGGCATCACAAATTCGCGGTCGACAAGTCCGGTGGCGCTGCCTTCCGGGCCAAATATGGCCAGGCCGATCCAGCCAATACTCAGGGCGCCCACATACGCGATCAGCGTCCAGCCAATACCAATATTCCGGGCAATTTTAGCCTGCTTGCGGTTGTGGATGGCCATAAAGCGCGTACTCAACTGCGGCTGCCCGCCCAGGTAGCCGAAAAACCACGAAAATCCGCCCACAATAACAATACCCACACCAAAACCAGATGCCGCACCGGTGAAGGATGTGAATGATGACCCCGCCTGCTCCAATGCCAGTGCAACGGTTGGTGCAAATACATCCGGGTTTTGAGACAAATAAATAAACCCCATGATGGGCCCCACGATGAGCGCTATGATCATCACGATGGCCTGGATCACATCTGTATACACCACCGATCGAAAGCCACCGTAAATGGTGTAAGGAATAATGATAACCGCCGTGATCACCATACCCGCCAATGGATCCATTCCAAAAAGCGTATGCAGGGTTTTGCCGCCACCCAGGAACTGGGCTCCGACATAAAAAAAGAAAAAGAACACAATGGCAGATGAAGCGGCCATACGGATCCAGCGGGTTTGAGCTGGGTGCGACCTGGCAATAAACGAGGTAAAGGTATGCGCATCCAACTTGTCAGCTTCATCGCTTAAACGCCAGGCCAAAAGTGCCCAGGCGGTAATAATACCCGCCACACAGCCGATAGCTGTCCATATTTCGGTCAGTCCGAATGCATAAGCGGCACCGGGTAATCCCAGCAAGGCCCATGAACTTTCTCCTGTGGCCCTTTCACTCAGTGCTGCCACCCATCCCGGTAATTTTCTGCCGGCAATAGCATAATCTCCTTCTGTTTTTACCTTTCGGCCCTGGTACACACCCCAGAGCATCAGCCCTGAAATGTATATCGCCATAATAATAAGAATGGTAAGCTGGTTCTCCATACAAGGATTATTTTGTATGGCAAATTAATGAAAATTGAGAAATTTGAGATTGAATTTCCACCTAAAATTCCGCCTGACAGAACAATGAATAGTCAAAGCAGCTTATTTATTTTTTGTTGATGAATAGCTTTTCGGAATATACTGTTTTCTGCCCGTCAACCACATGAAAAAGAAAAATCCCCTGTAATAGTTCACGCGTGGAAACGGTCGTTAGCAGGCTGTCGATGGTTTGATCGATCATCAGTTTGCCTTCCATCGAATAAACCTTCATCTGGCGTCCTATCATCTGCGGCGCCACTTCTACCTGGAATGAAAGGTTTGCCGGATTGGGAAATAATTTCACATTTTCGGGCTTGTCCGATTCGTTATTTTCGATGCCGACATAATCGGGATTCCAAAGTTTGACGATGCTGTGTGTAAACGGCTCGGTGTTGGACCAACTGGGTCCGTTGGTGGCCAGGTAGATCTCTCCTGCCGGACCGATGCAAATATCGCGCAGCCGTCCCCACCAATTTATAAAATACTGCTCTTCACCCACCACTTCAGTTCCGTCTTCGTTCAGCGCCATCACATACAGCCGTTTGTTTTTAAGGCTGGTGAGCAATATGTGTCCCTGCCATTCGGGAATGGCTTCATGGTCGTAATACACAATATCGGATGTGGCGATGGTGGGTGTCCATGCTTCAAGCGGTTCTTTTACATTGTTTTCATCGCAAAAGGTGATCTCGGCGGGCAGGTCGCAAAAACCGTGAACATCAGGCCAGCCATAGTTTCTGCCCGGTTCAATGATATTCAGTTCATCATCGGTTGATGGGCCATGTTCGGAGCTGTAGATGATGCCGTTGGATGCCAGGTACAAACCCTGCGCATTGCGATGTCCCAAACTATAAACCGGATTAGCCGGGAAAGGATTATCGTCAGGGATGGAGCCATCCAGGTGCAGGCGCAGAAATTTTCCCGAAAGGTGTTCCAGGTTTTGCGCGGCGGGTTGGTTTTGGGCATCGCCTGTGCTGAACAGCAGCGTTTGGTCGGGTAAAATGATCATCCGGCAGCCATCATGGGTGGTATTGCCCTGGATGTTATCGAGCAGGATAAATTCATCAGTCAATTGTCCATCACTATATTCATAACGGACAATCCGTTCCTTAATATTTCCTGAAGCCATGTATGTATAGGCGGTATACACATACGGATACATATCAAAATCGGGATGCAATGCCATACCCAGCAATCCTGATTCACCTTCCTGGAATACCTGGTCTGAAATATCGAGTATTACATCCTGGGTGCCGGTTTCGGGATTGATGCGGCTTATGCGTCCATAACGCTCAGTCGTCCAGATATGATCATCAGGGCCCCATTGAATTTC
>JAZBOW010000260.1:0-2252 GCA_036351335.1 Bacteroidales bacterium
CTTCAGCGCAATGAAGATGGCTACTGGATATCGCTATACGGCATGTGGAGCGCCAATGAACCTGCTGCTCATTAATAAAATATTTTTTTTATACCTTAAACAAATCACCATGAAAATTTTAAATCGCCTATTGGCTACAAATATCTTATTAAGCACGTTTACAATAGCACTATTAACAACCCAAAGCTGCCAACAGGCGCCCAAAGATATTACTAAAGAAATCCAAAAAGCCGCCGATCATTTTAGTGAAACTTTTAAAAGCGGCAACGCTGATGCAATGGCCGACTTATACACGGCCAATGGCGTCCTTTATCCGCCCGACAGTCCTCCTATCAGGGGTTCAGAAAACATCAGGGCGTTTTGGCAAGCTGTTTTTGATGCGGGCATCACCGAAGCAAAACTAAAAACCAATTCAGCAGATGGATACGGAAACCACGCCATTGAAGAAGGAGAGGTCAGCATTTTTGTTGGTGATCAGATGGTTGGCAAAGAGAACTACCTGGTGGTATGGCACAAAGTAAATAACGAGTGGAAACTACACCAGGATATGTTTAATAGCAGCCTTCCTAAACCTGACAACGCGGGTGTCATTCAATCATTATACAATGCTTTTGCCAAAGGCGATGTGCCCGGAGTGCTTGCAGGGCTCGACGCGGAAGTGGTCTGGAATGAGGCCGAAAACTTTCCATACGCTGATGGCAATCCCTATATTGGCCATGACGCCGTTGTAAATGGTGTATTTGCAAGAATTGGTGCCGAATGGGAATACTGGAACCTTTTGGATATGTCGTTAAGCGAAATGGGTTCTGACAAGGTATTTGCTACCGGAAGATACAATGCAAAGCACAAAAGAACCGGTAAATCAATCAATGCACAGTTTGTTCATGTTTGGACCCTAAAAGACGGAAAAGCCATCCAGTTCCAGCAATATGCCGACACCAAACAGGTGGCTGCAGCTATAAAATAATTCTATAAAGAATGTAAAGATTTCTAAAGTATAACAGCTATGAAGATCAAATTAGCCGTGTGCTTTTTTAAACTTGCTTAACCAATATTCGCAATAATAAACGGGGCGGAACCGAAAAGCCTTATGAGTATGATAATAATATACATATAATACAATGGTAAAAGTAATTGTACAACACGAAGTCAAAGATTTTGCAACATGGAAAAAAGCATTTGACGCTGACAAACCCAATCTGAAAAAAGCTGGCGTAAAACTTAAGGGTCTTTATACTTCATTTAACAAACCCAATGATGTAACCATGATTTTTAAAGCTCCCAGTGCAGAGTTATTTGATAAAATCATGAGCGACCCCGAAAGACAAAAAGCTATTGAGAATGCCGGTGTAATCGGCGGGCCAAAAGTATCTATTTTGAATAAAGTTTAATTAACAAATAACAACACACTATGAAAATTTTAAATCACCTTGCAATTAAAATGGTTGCAATTGCATTCGTTGCTGTTGCAGCTATTTCAACACAAAGTTGCCAGCAGGCACCCACAGAAACAGCCCACGAACATGAAGTTAAAGCAGAGGTTCCGGAATATTTTCTACTTCGTCCCGAAATAGAGAAAGCCTATGGGTATTCGCATGCGGTAAAGATTGGAAATGCCATTAAAGTATCCGGTGCAGTAAGCATGGATGACAGTGGAAATCCAACTGCTGTTGGCGATTTTGAACAACAGATGAAAAACTGCTATGCCGACCTCGACAAAGTGTTAAAACATTACGGCTGCACCTTTGATGATGTGGTGGTTGAAAATGTGTTCACCACCAACATGCCTTTGTTCCTGGAACATGCCGGATATCGTACCACCATTTACAAAAATCATTTTCCAACAGGTTCGTGGTTGGGCGTGAAGGAACTGGCGTTGCCTGAGTTTTTGATTGAGATTGAATTGGAAGTACACAAAGCTGAATAATAAACATTTCATAACACAAAATTTTTCACTTAACTCAATTAGAATCTTGAAACACTTTCATCTGTTCTTGACCCTGCTGATCTTTGCAGGCTCTTTAAATCTTTCTGCTCAAACGGTTAGTGAAATACATTCACATACCGTTGAGTTCATGAATACATTGTCTCCTGACCAACTTCAGGAGGCAACGTATCCCATGGATGATACCCTGAGGACAAAATGGACGAATCTTCCGGTCGGATTAGCCCCAAGGCCGGGCATCCGCTATGGTGACCTGTCCTCAGAAAGCAGGATCAAATTCCATCATATCCTCACCACTTTGTTTAGC
>JAZBOW010000261.1:0-12360 GCA_036351335.1 Bacteroidales bacterium
AGTTTTTTTCCAATATCGGTATCGCTAACCCTTTTTCGTTTTGCATTGGTTTCAATAAAGATGCGATCAGAAATGATATCTTTTTCCTCTACAATAGCCATATTTTTCGAATCGAAATGCTTGTGCTCAACCAGTACCAGCCCGTATGAATTATAAATCAGCGTATATCCAGAAACACCAGTAACTGCCTGGTAAGGGATGGACATGCCGCCATCGATTACAAATAGTTTTCCGTTGGCTTTTATGGGGCTTTCTCCTTTTTTAGCTTTTACCGGTACATGGCCATTTACAATATGCGAGTGTTTGGGATTCAGATCAAACTCTTTCAGTATTTTGTCGCAATATTTTTCATTGTCGTACACCAGGTCGTAATAAGGGTTTCGTTTCTCCTTATGTGTCGATTTATCCTCCACAAAATATCTTTCGAAAGTGGTCATTTTCATTTTGCCAAATAAAGGCGAAACGGCGCCACACCACAAATACCACATATAATCCGAAGTATTTTCAACAGCTTTATGATCAAACCTGCGGGCGTAGGCTTTCCTGGCTACTCTCTCATAATGGTCGCAAAGTGCTTTGCCTTTATAAGTCTTTCCTTCTATTTCAAACGACTCAAAACTTCCTTTTTCCGTAAGTGGAATGCACCCATGGTACAATAAATTGGAATTATATGCCAGGTACATGCTACCATTTGAAAAGAGGAAATCGACGTGGCGTTGCAATCTTTTGCTGTTTTTAAAGTTTTTGGTGAGTTTTTCAATCACATCTTTTTCTTCTGATGAAAGGACAAAAGGGTCCTTTGGGTCAATTGTTGGAAAATGAGTGTCAAGTAAGGGATATTCCATGCCATCAATGAGGACGGTTCCTTTTTTAAGATCAATCTTATCCAGCAGCAGTCGGTCATCCATCCTGAAATTCGGATTTCGCTGGATAATTTGCGATTCCAGCTTAAACTGAATGATCGAGATGGCTTTGTGCATCTGGACGAGCATCCGGTTCTCTTTTGCCAGGTCATCAGTTTTAAGTTTAAACTGATCGCACGGATCGTTTTGGTATTGCTTCATCGCGAAAGTAGCCAGCGGCAGCATATTGATCCCATAAGCGTCCTCAAGTGTATCAAGGTTTTGGTAGCGCAACGAAATACGGATCACATTGGCTACCAGCGCCTGGTTGCCCGATGCAGCCCCCATCCAGATAATATCGTGGTTACCCCATTGAACATCCACCGAATGGTAATCCATTAAGCGATCCATCACTTTTTCGGCATGAGGCCCCCTGTCATAGATGTCTCCAATAATATGCAAACGGTCGATTAACAGGCGTTGGATAAATTTGCACATGGCCACGATAAATGCTTCGGCCCGGTCTACTTTAATAATGGCATTGATAATGGCTTCAAAATATTCTTCTTTACCTTCGCCGGCCTCGTTTAATAACTCATCAATGATATAGGCAAAATCTATGGGCATGGCTTTCCGAACTTTCGAACGGGTATATTTGGTGGCTGCCGAACGCGCTACATGGCTCAACCGCTGCAGGGTGATGGCATACCATTCATGTGGATCTTCCTCTTCTTTAAGGATGAGGTCGAGTTTTTCCTTTGGATAATATATTAAGGTAGCTAGCATTTTTTTGTCTTTCAACCGCAGGGTTTTCCCGAAGACATCATCAATTTTTCTTCTTACTACCCCCGAAGCATTCGCAAGTACATGGCTGAATGTTTCAAACTCTCCATGTATATCCGTTAAAAAATGCTCCGTTCCTTTCGGTAAATTAAGAATGGCTTCCAGGTTGATAATTTCGGTACTGGCCGCCTGTATATTTGGAAACTTTTCTGATAATAGGTTCAAATACTTAATTTGATCTTCAAGTTCTTTGGTTGAAAAGTCATTGTCACGCTTTTTCTTCATGATAGAGTGCTAATTGATATAATATGAGTCGGCTGCAAATGTACAAAATGACAGCATTTGAACGATATTGTAATCAGAGATAGTATATTAGCAGATTATTTTCAATTCATTATTTGAACAGCTTTTACCGTTTTGAAACAGGCATCCTTATTACATAGTTACCAAACCCATCCGAAGTTAGCTGAGTTGCATACCCTGTTGTCATCACCTGCTAAGCATTTGAAGATTACAGGTTTGATTGGTTCGTCAACGGCGCTTACCGCGGCCGGTATTTTTGAGGAAACTGGAAAACAGCAGCATATCATCGTGATGCCGGATAAAGAACAAGCCGCCTATTTATACAACGACCTGGAAAGTATCTTTGAGGAAACAGGAATGGATGTGAACAGGAAAAAGGTTTTGTTCTATCCCACTTCTTATAAACGGCCATATGAACCCGAAAAGCTGGATAGGTCATACCAACTCTCAAGAACGGAAGTACTGAAAAGGTTTATGACCGGAGACCGGAAGACAGTGATTGTAACATATCCAGAAGCGCTGACAGAGAGGGTAATTACGAAAAATTACTTGTCAAAAAACATCATGAAGCTGAAGCAGGGAGAGAAAGTATCTTTTGAATTTGTAAGCGACTTGTTGATGGAATTCGAGTTTGAAAGTGTTGAATTCGTTGCTGAACCGGGACAATTTGCCATACGCGGAGGCATTGTAGATGTGTTTTCATTCTCCAACGATCACCCCTATCGTATCGAATTTTTTGGTGATACGGTGGAATCCATCCGCACTTTCGACCCGGTCAGCCAGTTGTCGATTCAGCATATGAACCGGATCAGCCTGCTGCCCAATGTGCAGGATCGGAAAATTGAAGAAAAACGTGTCAGTTTTCTGGATTATATGCCACCTAAAACAATTTGCTGGGTACATGATATTTCTTTCACCAGTGAACGTATTGATAAGGAATTTAAAAAAGCGACCGAAACTTACACCCGTTTTGGAAAGGAATTGCAACAGGCAGCACCATCTGTTTTATTCACCCATGGAGATCAGTTTATCGATCAGCTCGAACATTTCAAAACCATTGAATTCGGCCATGCCAATTACTACAAAACAAGCCATGTTGTTCATTTCAATCAACGTCCGCAACCGGCATTTAACAAAAAGTTTAATTTATTGATCAATGACCTGGTTGAAAAATCAGGAGAGGGATACACCAATTACATCCTGTCGGACAATGCCAAACAAACGGAAAGGCTGTATGCGATATTTGAGGACATTCAAAAAGATCATCCAGAAAGTGGCAAAGCGCATTTTACTTCATTGACCATGAACCTTAGTTCTGGATTTATCGATCATGATGTGAAACTGCTGTGTTATACCGATCACCAGATTTTCGAACGTTACCATAAATTTCACCTGCGTGAAGGCTTCGGAAGAAAAGAGTCTTTGTCGATTAAGGAGCTCTACGACCTGAAACAGGGAGATTATATCACACACATCGATCATGGGGTAGGTCAGTTTGATGGGCTGCAGATCATCGATAATGATGGCAAAAAGCAGGAAGCCATCCGGTTGATCTATAAAAACAATGATCTGCTGTATATCAGCATCCACTCACTGCACCGGATATCAAAATATGTAGGCAAGGACGGCACACCACCGGTATTGAATAAACTCGGATCGAATGCGTGGAATAATCTCAAAGCTAAAACCAAGAAAAGGGTTAAAGATATCGCCCGCGATCTGATCAAGTTGTATGCCGAGCGCAAAGCTTCGAAAGGCTTTGAATTTATGCCGGATACCTACCTGCAGAATGAGTTGGAAGCCTCTTTTATTTATGAAGATACGCCCGACCAGTTGAAATCGACACTGGATGTGAAAAAAGATATGGAGGCACCATCTCCCATGGACCGCCTCGTTTGTGGCGATGTAGGCTTCGGGAAGACGGAAGTGGCCATCAGGGCAGCGTTTAAAGCGGTAACCGACAGCAAACAGGTAGCAGTATTGGTACCTACCACCATTCTTGCCCTGCAACATTATAAAACATTTTCAGAACGTTTAAGCGATTTTCCGGTGACGGTAGATTATATCAATCGCTTTAAAAGCACAAAAAAACAAAAAGAGACTTTGCAACGATTGAAAGAAGGCAAACTGGATATTCTGATTGGTACACACCGGCTTTTAAGCAAGGACATCGAATTCAGCGACCTGGGACTTTTTATCATCGACGAAGAACAAAAATTTGGGGTATCTGCCAAGGAAAAACTCCGGCAGTTGCGGGCCAATATTGATACACTTACCCTCACGGCTACTCCCATTCCGCGTACACTGCAGTTTTCTTTGATGGGCGCACGAGATCTGTCCATCATCAACACACCACCACCCAACCGCTACCCTGTACAAACGCAATTGAGGTCGTTTGGCGAAGAGGTGATCAGTGATGCCATCGTTTATGAAGTGTCGAGAGGCGGCCAAGTATTTTTTGTCCATAACCGGGTGCAAAACATCATGGAAGTATATGATATGCTGAAGCGATTTGTGCCTGGTGTGCGAATCGGTGTGGCACACGGGCAGATGGAAGGTGCCAAACTGGAACAGATCATGGTGGATTTTATTGATGGTGACTACGATGTATTGCTGGCAACCACGATCATCGAGTCGGGACTTGATATTCCCAATGCCAATACCATCATCATCAATGATGCGCAAAACTATGGACTGAGCGACCTCCACCAATTACGTGGTCGGGTTGGCAGGTCGAATAAAAAAGCTTTTTGTTATTTATTGTCACCACCCCTTTCCACACTGACTTCGGAAGCCAGGAAAAGGCTTGAAGCCATTTCGGAATTCGCCGACTTGGGTAGTGGATTTAATATCGCCATGCGGGACCTGGATATACGTGGTGCCGGAAATATACTTGGTGCCGAGCAGAGCGGTTTTATTTCTGAAATAGGCATCGAGATGTACGAGAAAATCCTGGATGAAGCCATTGCAGAGCTGAAAGAAACCGAATTCAAGGATCTATTTACAGAAGAGCAGATAAAAAAAGCCCACGCATCCGAATGCCAGTTGGAAACCGACCTGGAGCTATTGATTCCGGAGCATTACGTGGTTTCGGTGCAGGAACGATTGAACCTATATAAAGAGCTTGATAATATTGAAACGGAATCGGAACTGGAAGCTTTCGAGAAAAACATGGTGGATCGTTTTGGTCCTCTGCCTGAAGAGGCATCCGAGTTGATTCAAACATTGCGGCTGCGGTGGGCAGCTAAAGCGTTGGGCATTGAAAAACTGGTGCTTAAATTCGGTTATATGTCGGGTACTTTTACCGGCAATCAAGATGCTCCCTATTTCCAATCGGAGACTTTTGGAAAGGTATTACAGTTTATTCAAAACCACCCAAATGACGTTGTGTTGAAAGAAAAGAATGGAAAATTAAGCCTCAGGTTTGATGGGGTTCGGTCGGTAAAACGCGGGATTCTTTATTTGTCAAGGGTGTTTGAGGGATCTGAAATGATTTCAAATGAGTAAAAAGCCGGCTCATTTTATAATCCTTCAAAGTTGTTTCACAGTTAACAATTATATCACAAAATTATACCGGCACCTGCTGATTTATCACTATTTTTGTAGGTCAAATCAATTTATTAAAGTAAAAAATTTATCTATGAAAAAATCATTACTCATTATTGTTTCCTTATTTTTTGGCATGGGCATTTTCGCACAGGAATGCTCAGACCTTTTTATTTCCGAATACGTGGAAGGCTCGGGAAACAACAAAGCACTGGAATTATTTAACCCCACCAATGAACCAATCGACATGGGGAACTATAAATTGGTAAGGTACAGCAATGGCGGTACAACCCCTTATGATGTTGCACTGGGAGGCACCATACAATCAAAAAGCACCTTTGTGGTGGTTCTTGACAAAAGAGACCCGAATGGCACCGATCTGGAGCAACCTGTAGACTCAGCCCTTATGTTGAAAGCGGATACATTTCTTTGCCCTGTTTATGAGGTTAACAGAATGATGTATTTTAATGGGAATGATGCAGTTACCCTCGAAAAGATTGATGGTACAATTGTCGACATTATTGGAAAAGTAGGCCCACCTATGACCAGCGACGACAACGGGTGGGGAAATCTGAATGATACCACCATTACCTATAATAGTGGTGGTGTTCCAACAGAATATACAATTCAGAATTATATCGTAGGGCCACTGTTCTGGTTATCATGGACAGAGAATAATACACTCATTAGAAAGCATGCGATAACCCAAGGTGTAAAACAAAATCCTGAACCTTATTTTATAGTTGATGTAGAGTGGGATTCCATCCCTGTAAATACTTTTGATTCACTTGGTTTTCACAACTGCTACTGTACATATCTGGATGTGGATGAAAACAAGCTTGTTTCAAATATTCAAATGTATCCAAACCCTGTAACGAATGGAAAATTCTCTATTGATTCGGAAGAAGCTGTTAAGAAGGTGGAGATATTTGATCTGACCGGCAAATTGATTGATTTTAAAGATTTTGATGGGCAGATAAATAACGTCCACTTAAACGTAAGTGCTCAAATTCAGGGTTTATTTCTGGTTAAAATCTCCTTAAAATCAGGACAGGTACAAACCAAAAAGCTACTTTTCAAATAAAATCATTCAAATCTGCGAATGCTGATATCGCATGATTTATAATGATCAATAATCTATTGAAATGAAAATTTCAGTCGCATAATTTTTTTGCCATTAAAATACCGCTGTATGAACGTTAAATATTTTATAACACTGATATTGGTGGCTTTGACCATTGTCGTATACGGGCAAAACAGAACTGTTAGCGGCACCGTTACAGATGAAATAGGCGAACCTTTAATTGGTGTAAATGTGGTGTACGGACCGGGTCTGGGTGTGGTAACTGATATGGATGGTGCGTATAGCCTGACCCTACCTCAGGGTAACTATGAACTTAGTGTTTCCTATGTAGGCTTTGAGCCACAAAGCAAGCAAATTACAGTATCCGGAAAAAACCTCTTCATTGATTTCCGCTTAAAAACCATCACCCTAAGTGAAGTTGAAGTGGTGGGCGATGTGGCAAAAACAAGAGAGACACCTATTGCATTTTCCAATATTTCCCCAGTTCAGATCGAGGAACAACTTGCAGCACAGGATATCCCCCTCATATTGAATGCAACCCCGGGTGTATATGCAACAGCATCCGGTGGCGGCGACGGTGATGCCAGGATAAACATTCGCGGTTTTAACCAACGGAATGTGGCAGTCATGCTGGATGGCATCCCGGTGAACGACATGGAAAATGGCTGGGTATATTGGTCAAACTGGTTCGGATTGGATGCGGTGATGCGCTATACACAGGTGCAGCGGGGTTTAGGAGCTTCAAAATTGGCCATTCCATCAGTGGGAGGTACCATCAATATCGCAACAAAAGGAATCGACAATAAAAAAGGTATCAGCCTGAAACAGGAAGTTGGTAGCGATGGATATCTGCGCACAACCCTGGGACTGACAACCGGACGATTAGCAAACGGCTGGGGTGTTACCTTTGCAGGATCCTATAAAAGAGGTGATGGCTGGGTAGATCAGACCTGGACCAAAGGATGGTTTTATTTTTTACGGGTTGACAAAGAAATAGGTAAGCACATGTTAAGTGTAACTGCTATGGGTGCGCCCCAGGAACATGGGCAGCGTAGTTATAAAAAGTACATCGCCACATTTGATACGGATTATGCACTTGAAGCCGGTATGACACAGGAGTTTATCAATAACCTTAAAAACAATGGGCTGCCAGTGAACCGGGGATTGAGATACAACCCTAATTGGGGTTACCTGAGCAGGGCCTATATTACTGACACAGATACAATCTTTCCCGGTGCCGAACCAACAAGTACAGCCAATAACTTTTATCATAAACCAATGTTCAGCCTGCGCGATTTCTGGAGCGTCAGCGAAAAGTTGTACATCTCTAACATTTTGTATTTGTCACTTGGAAATGGCGGAGGACAGTCTTTTTCAACAACGCCTGGTAATGACACGGTTACCTGGCAGCAGGATTTGCAAAAGCAATACAATTCCAACCTCAACCTGATCCCACCTTATTTCAACTCGACAAAGGTATCCTCCAACATTATGCGCAACGCGATGAACAACCATTTCTGGTTGGGATTGCTCTCCACATTTGATTACTCCTTGAGTAAATCTATTTCCATATCGGGCGGTTTGGATTTAAGAACCTACAAAGGAGAACATTACCGTGAAGTAGCCGATCTGTTTGGAGGTAACTATTTTTTGGACGACGGGAACCAGAATGAAAATAACGACACCACCAAAAAATTCATAGGTGACAAAATTGGATACTATAATGACGCGCTTGTAAGATGGGGCGGCGTATTCGCACAAATAGAATATATGCGTGGTAATCTGAGTGCATTTTTAAATGTTACCGGCTCCATGTCGGGTTATAAACGGGTAGATTACTTTTTACCCCATGCGCCCGAGGAAGAAGCCAACGAAACACCCTGGAAGTATATTCCGGGTTTTACCGTTAAAGCAGGTGCCAATTATAACCTGAGCGAAAGCATGAATGTGTTTATGAACCTCGGTTTTATTTCCAAAGCACAGCGGTTTAATAATGTGTATGACCGTAGCAATACCCTGTTCAGGGATATAAAAAATGAACAGGTCCGTGCCATTGAATTGGGCTATAGTTATTTCCAACCCCGGTTTACATTAAATGTGAATGCGTATTATACATCATGGCTGAACAAACCTGCCGACAGAGCAATGTCTGTTTCCATCGATGGTGAATTTTATAGTGTCAACATCAACGATATGAATGCCCGGCATATGGGCGTTGAGTTTGAATTTGCATGGAAAATTTTAGATAATCTGACATTCGAAAGCCTGCTATCATTAGGAGACTGGATATGGACATCAGCAGATACCGCCCGAATTTATGATGATAATGGGCAGCAGATTGGCGTCAGGCCATTCGACGCCAGAGGCTTATATGTAGGAGATGCTGCACAATTTCAGAATAGAGAAAGCCTGAGGTGGGAAATTATAAGAGGTTTATATGCTTCGGGCTCATTTACATGGTTTGGAAAGCATTATGCTGAATTCAATCCATTGGATTATGATCCGGAAAGGTATCCAGGTTCTTTTGATGAAAATGGCGACCCGAAACAATCCTGGAAAATTCCCAATTATTATGTCGTCGATTTTCATGCCGGCTACTCATGGTGGATAAAAAAAGTTGGATTCCAGGTACGTGGAAGTATTATTAACCTGCTAGACAGTAAATTCATTACCGATGCACAAAACAACGATCCTTATTTAACGCACTCAAGTGGCTTTGATGCGAATTCGGCAGGCGTTTTCATGGGAATGGGCCGGAGATTTAATCTGTCATTAAGAATTAGTTTATAAATCAAATTTATTAAAGAGTATTATGAAGAAATTTAGCGCGCTCGTCTTAACAGTTTTAATGGCATCCATCATGTTTGCCCAACAAACCGGATATTATAACGGTACCGACGGCAAAAACGGAGAAGAACTGAAAACAGCCTTAAACGATATTATCAAAGGGCATACACCCTATTCGTATTTTTTCTCGAAAGAAATATTTAAGCTTTCTGATGCAGATCCTGAAAACCCTGATAATGTTATCCAGGTATACACGGGATTTTCGCATCCAAACGGCGATTATGGCAACGGTGGCCTCCAACTGAACCGTGAGCATGTATGGGCAAAATCGCATGGTAATTTTGCTGATATGCCACCCATGTATGGCGATGTGCACAACCTGAAACCTTCGGCAGCTTCAGTTAACCAGGATAAAAGCAACCTCGATTTCGATAATGGAGGCGTGCAGCACGATGTTGCTACCGGTTGTTATTTTTCAGATACCACCTGGGAGGCAAGGGATGAAGTGAAAGGTGATATCGCCCGTATCATTTTTTATATGGCCACACGCTATGAAGGAAATGATGGTGAAATGGACCTTGAAGTGGTAGATCATAACCATACATACCCCTTGCCACAGCATGGCAAACTTTCTACCTTAGTTCAATGGAACGAGCAGGATCCGCCGGATGCATTTGAAAGGAACCGGAATAATGTGATCTTTCAATTCCAAAAAAACAGGAATCCTTTTATTGACAATCCTGAATTTGTGCAATTGATATGGGGCGATGCTTCACCCAACCCTATCAGCATTGATGATGTTCAGATGCTACCTCAAATTGCAGTGGCCGAAGAACCGGTCAGTATAAAAGCTACCATCACCAGTATTACAAATGGGGAGGTAACTGCCAGTATTTCTTGGGGTTTAAGTTTTGATGATCTGACAAACGAAATTCAAATGTCGGCTTCGGGTGATGAATTCAGTGCCGATATTCCCGGTCAGTCAGAAGATGCAACTATTTATTACAAAATCGTGGCAACCGATGGCGAATTTGAACATGCTACAGTAGCCTACAATTATTATGTGCCCAAAGTTTTCAACGGAACCATCGTAAGTATTTATGATATCCAGGGGCAACAGGATGAATCACCCTACAACGAACAAATTGTAAGCACCAGCGGCATCGTAACCGGGAATTTTGGCGACAATTATTACATTCAGGATGGCAGTGGCGAATGGAATGGTTTGTTTATTTATGAATCAGGCCGAAATCCATCAGTAGGCGATAGTGTGATTATTACCGGGGAAATTGATGAGTATTACGGTAAAACAGAATTAAAAAATGTGACAGACTATTATTTTATTTCCGGAAATAACACCCTGCCCGATCCCGTAGTTGTTGAAACAGGAAATGTATCTGAAGGACACGAAAGTGTGCTTGTGAAAGTAAATAGCGCTTTATGTACAGATGATAATTACCAGGCCAACTACTTCATGTGGACAGTAAATGACGGAACAGGAGACCTGAGGATTCACAATACGGCCGTATTTGAATATGACCCAACACAAGGTGAGTATTATTCCATTATTGGTCCCATGAATTATGATTTTGATGAATGGAAAATTGAACTTCGCTTTGAAAGTGATGTGATGTCAGGTGGCGATACTGACGGCCCGGTTTTGGTTGAGGTAACACCAGTGATCAATACCAATATTAAAATCCTATTTAATGAGGATGTAGAAGAAACTACCGCGGAAACCATTTCAAACTACACAATCAATAATGGTGTGACAATAGAAGCTGCCATGCAACATGCTTTCAACAAATCACAAGTGAACCTTACTGTAACACCGCTAAACGGTGAATATGAACTCACCGTGCAAAATGTAGAGGATGCTTTTGGAAATGTGATGGAACTTCAGAATTTTTCATTTTCATTTGTGGGTATCGAAGAACTTCTGCTGAATGGTCGAATGAATATTTATCCGAATCCTGCTTCCGAACAAATTCATATCGCGTTTGATGCAATCGAAGACTTCGACATGGAAATTGTTGTTACGGATATTACCGGAAAACAACTGATCAGCGACAGCTATATAGCGGGAATTGGAGCCAATAAGATCAGTTACGATTTCAGTGGCTTTTCCAAAGGGATGTATCTGTTGAATATTATGAGCGATAAAGGCAGCCTGAACTATAAACTGATTGTGAAGTAGATTCGTTTGCCGTAGTGATTCGTAATACCATTATTTTTATTTTTGTGCGATAAAATCTGAACCTGTGAGTGATAGCTTAGTCATAATACCTACGTACAACGAGAAAGAAAACATTGAAAAAATCATCAGGTTTGTCTTTGGTCTTGAAAAAGCATTTGATGTATTGATCGTTGAAGATAACAGCCCGGATGGTACGGCTGACATCGTGAAATCTATAATGCCGGAGTTTAAAGACCGTCTTTTTATCCTGGAAAGAAAAGGAAAGCTGGGTCTGGGAACGGCCTATATTGCCGGGTTTAAATGGGCGTTGGAAAGAAATTACGCGTATGTTACCGAGATGGATGCCGATTTTTCTCACAACCCGAAAGACCTGGTACGATTATATGACGCGCTTAAGGGAAAAGATGACGATGTAGCCATCGGATCGCGTTACATAAAAGGTGTGAACGTGGTGAACTGGCCCATGGGCAGGGTGTTGATGTCGTATTATGCATCCAAGTATGTAAGGATTGTTACCGGGCTCAATATCATGGATACCACGGCCGGTTTTGTTTGCTGGTCGAGAAAAGTACTGGAAACGATCGATCTGGACAGAATCAAATTTGTAGGCTACGCTTTTCAGATAGAAATGAAATATACGGCCGTAAAATTGGGCTTCAATGTGGTTGAGGTGCCTATTATTTTTACGGATAGAACGGAAGGCACTTCAAAAATGAACAAAAGCATTTTCAGAGAAGCCATTTTTGGCGTGATTCAACTACGCATCCGGGGCATGATGGGCAGAATAAAACCTGTAAAATCAATCTGATCATGCCAGC
>JAZBOW010000262.1:0-14334 GCA_036351335.1 Bacteroidales bacterium
ACAAACCCGGAGGCTTTGCGAAAAATCTATAAATTTGGCTAAACCCCTTCATTTCCTGATTATTTAGACATATTTCTAAATTACTTTATTTCTAAAGCAATATTTATCTAATTATTATTTTTGTGATAAATATCATATCGAATGAAAAAAACCATTCTTTCACTTTTATTAGTAACAGGTTTTTTACCTGTATTGTTAGCCCAGGATTATACTATAACGGGTACTGTTGCAGATGTAGAAACCGATGAACCTATAGCAGGAGCTTCGATACAGGAATCTGCGACTAAAGAAGCTGTTATAAGCAATAATGATGGCACTTTCAAACTTAATATAAAAGATAAACATCCGGTCAAGTTTATTGTGAAGCATATTGCTTACGAGCACCTGAGTGTAAAAATCGATCCTTTGCAAACGAGGGAAATAGAATTTAAGTTACATCCCAGGGTTACCCATCTTGATGAGGTAACGGTGACAGGTAAATATGAAAATTCAAGACCTTACAGAAGTGAAAGCGTGGATGTAAAAGCGATTGAAAAATCCAATATTTCAGGTATCGGTAATTTTTTAAGGAATGAGCCCAATGTAGGTGGAGTAAGAAAAGGTGCTTTGGGAATAGATCCTGTAGTAAGAGGCTTTAAATATTCACAGCTAAATGTACAGCTTAATGGTGGAACTAAAATTGAAGGCGGATGCCCGAATAGGATGGATCCTGCCACGGCCCACATAGATTTGAGCGATTTAAAATCAATTACTATATTGAAAGGACCTTACGCGCTGAAATACGGTCCAAATTTCGGGGGTGTAATTGATATGACAACCCATAGCACTAAATTTTACAGGAAATATGAAAACCATATAGACCTTCTGATGGGTGGTCAAACAAACCATACTGGTTTTAAAAGTGGCCTTGGTATCCACGGTGGTAATAATGTGATTGCATATTATTTTAAAGGAAATTATAAACAGTATGGTGATTACGAGGCGGGTAACGAAGCGGTGATTCCTTCGTCGCTCGAACAATACAATGTGGCTGGCAGCATTGGCATTAAACCTGCGGAGGGACATATTCTTGAAGTAGGATTTGACAGGTCATGGGGACGAAATGTTGATTTTCCTGCTTTGCCCATGGATGAAAGAAACGATGATACACGGCTATTTAATATGAGTTACCTCGGCACTGAATTTGGAGACATGGTTAATTTTATTCGCTTCAAAGTTTATAAATCACATGTTGAACATGAAATGGATAATAAAAACAGGCCATTTTCCGATACGGTTGTAGCTATTTCAAATATAAAAGCAATAAACTCGGGGGGTAAGTTGGGCGTGAATCTGAATCTCTTCAAGGGAAGGCTCGAAACTGGTGTGGATTATGAACAAATATCGAAAGACGGGATAAGAAATAAAAACCTGATCATGCAACCCAATCTGCCACAATTTAACGAAGATTTATGGAACAATGCACTTATCAAGAACCTGGGCGTCTTCGTCGAATGGCAAAGAACCATTAAATCGATTGATTTTATTGCCGCTTTGAGATACGATTATAATACCGCGACTTCAGATACCTTAATTAGAAACAAACCCAATGGTGATGCAGTGTATGAAAATGATAATACATCAAGTTCATTTAATAATATTAGTTTTAGTGCCGGAATTACCTGGCATGTCAATTCATCGAGCAGCCTGATATTCTCGCTGGGAAGAGGTGGCAGAAGCCCCGATATGACGGAACGCTTCATTATCCTTCTGCCAATATCATACGATCCTTACGATTATCTCGGTAATCCGCAGCTTAATCCCGAAGTAAATAATGAACTTGACCTTGGCTATCGGTTTTCTAGGAATAAAATCGGTAGTGTCGAAACTTCTGTATTCTTTTCTTACGTGACGAATTATATTACTGGAGAACTGGTACCACCTTCAGAAATGAAACCTCAAACCAAAGGTGTGCTTGGGGTTAAGAAATTCATAAACGTCGACAAAGCTTACCTGGCGGGATTCGAATTTTCATACGCTACTGCTCCACATTTTAAGTGGTTTGCTAACCTGAATGCAGCCTATACGATGGGTGTTAATCCAAATGCTGTGCAATATGTGTTTGAGGGTGGGGAGGTAATAGATGAACAGATCATTGAAAACGATCCACTGCCGGAAATTCCGCCATTTGAGGCCAATATTACGGCAGGCTATAAGTTTTTAAACCAGAAACTTATACCGGAATTTAATATCCGTTTTGTGGCGGCACAAAAAAAAGTTTCTAAAGCTTTTAATGAGACCACGAGCCCGGCATTTACTACTCTTAATTTTGTTCTTGCCTACCATTACAGTGCAAACCTGAAAGTTTATGCAGGCGTGAATAATATTTTTAATGCCGCCTATTATGAGCACCTTAATAGGCGAATAATTGGAAGCAGCGACCCTTTATATGAGCCAGGCAGGCTTTTTTACATGAATTTAATTTTTAATTTATAAAGTACCGATGATGAGCAAATACCTATTATATTTTATATTAATCAGCATTCTTTTCGCGTCTTGCAATAAAACATATCCAAAAAAAGTTACATACATTGCGACAGCGTCAGTTTCGGCATATAATTTGCAATATCTGAGCGATCAGAATGTGTTGGTTAAAACGCTGGTTGAGCCGCAAAGTGCACAAGATATCTGGAAATACGAGTTCATGTCAGAAGAAGGTGAAATCGTGTATATAAACGGCAATTATAAAGACATTAATTCAGCGCTTAAAATTCAGGTGCTTATAGATGGCAAAGTATATAAACAAGGTGCAACGGAGGGAGATACCCTGAAATACCTCGTTGTAAGCGGAGTGGTTCCATATGATTAACCACTCCGGTTAACAAATGGAAAAAAATGAGAAAATCTTTATACATCGTTGTATTGGCCATACTCCAAATAGTGGTTTCATGTAATAAAAATGATGATCCTACAGAAGACCAGACGGGTCGTTTAAGTTTCTATTTCAATCATGGTATTATTGATACAAATTTTGTGGGAGGAATTACCATTCATTATGATACCATGATGTATCGGAATGCCGCTGGAAATCCCTTTCTGATAAATGAAATTCAATACTTTATATCAGATGTAACCCTCCATAAAAGTGATGGTTCTAAAATACTGATAGATGCATGGAAGGATATCCACTATGTGGACAGCGATCTGCCCGACACATGGAAATGGCAAATGAATGATTCTATTCCCATAGGCATTTATGACAGTATCACATTTACTTTTGGAATTTCTGAAGAAAAAAATCAATCATTGATGTTTGTAAATCCACCTGAGTCAAATATGTTCTGGCCCGAGTTTCTGGGTGGTGGTTACCATTATTTAAAATTGAATGGCAAGTGGAAAGACCCGGATGAGGTGATCAGGCCGTTTAATTTCCATATGGGAATCGGACAAATTTATAGTCAGGATAGTGCTGAAATTATCGGTTTTGTACAGAATTATTTTGAAGTAACACTTGAAAATACCCGCTTCAGTGTTTCACCAAATGAAAATATTGCCTTTTCCATATTAATGCACGTGGATAGATGGTTCTCAGATCCACATGTGTTCGATTTTAATGACTGGGGTGGCGATATTATGCAAAAGCAGGATGCTATGCAACTTGCAAAAGAGAACGGATACAATGTGTTCACAGCGAATCAAATGGTTGAGTAATGCGTTGGATTCAAAAAATATTGGTGCTAAGCATTATCTTTTCATGTTTTTATGGTTGTAAAGAAGAGGTGCAGGAAGATGTACATACCACTAATCCTTATATAATAGATATTCCTTTTGGGTTTCCAAATAAGCTAAACATCCCGTCAGATAACCCGATGACGGTTGAAGGGGTAAAGTTGGGTCGGTATTTATTTTACGATGGTCGCCTCTCAGGGCGCACACATCTTGACTCTCTAATGAGTTGTGCCACTTGCCACCGGCAGGAAAGATCCTTTGAGGCTGGGGTCGATCACCCGGATTTCGATGGCGGTTTTCCTCATGGAATCAGTGGATTGCAAACCCATCATGTGATGTTGCCCATGATCAATCTTGTATGGAACCATTCAGGCTATGGCTGGAATGGTTTTTTATATCCTACAAACCCTGTTGAAGAGTTGAGAAATATAGAAGATTTTGTGCGGCTGGCTGTGTTAGCGAAAGACGAAATCGATGGCGATACGGCTAATATTGTCAGGCTTTTACAATCAATATCTGGGTATCCCGAATTATTTTTTGAGGCATTTGGATCGGATAAAGTCACATTTAAAAATATCGAACGTGCTATCGCCCAGTTTGTCCGCACATTGGTATCTGCAAATTCAAAATTTGATAAGTATATGCGTGGCGAAGTGCAATTAACGCCATCAGAGCTTAACGGTTATGTTTTGTTCACCACTGAGGAAGGAGCCGATTGTTTTCATTGCCATGGCGGTTTTGGCAACCCGCTTTTTACTACCAATTTGTTTTATAATAATGGAAAGGATACTGTGTTTACTGATCCTTCCGACAGGTTTTATATTACCGGCGACCCTATGGATAAAGGTGCCTACAAGGCGACTACCTTAAGAAATATTGAAGTTCAGGGACCATATATGCACGATGGTCGTTTTACAACACTTGAGGAAGTGATCGAATTTTATTCGCAGGGTGTGAAGCTTACACCTTACGTGGATCCGCTGATGCACCATGTTAACAGTGGAGGTGTTCAATTGATAGAATCTGAAAAAGAAGACCTCCTGAATTTTATAAAAACGCTTAGGGATGATGAGTTTATGAACAACCCCGAGTTCAGCAAACCTGATAAATTCCCAGATGAAGAATAACGCTTTTCGTTAATTGTATTCATAGAATTGAATGGAGAGGTCATCTACCATTATCTTTTCTTTGCCTAAGTTCCAGATATAGAATTTTATTTTTACCATTTCAGAAGTAATAATTGGTAGCTTGAAGCCGATACTTTCCTGCGCCCACTCGTTTACATGGTCGTCAGGAAGTTTTTTTACGTTGAATTTTTTATAGAATACGGTTTTCTCAGCCTTATCTGAAATATCCACTACAAACAGCGTCTTTTCAGCGGCATGAGCTTTATTTTGCAGGATCATAGTTGTGAAAATTACATACAGATTATTCTTATCGATAATCGTTTCAGGAATCATATAACTATATGACGGGCTGTAAACTTGTACTTCATCCATTTGCATCGAGAAGGATCCTGAATAGGAATTACGCTCTGTTTTATCAGGATTGGACCAATTCAAATAGATTGACTCAAGATCATTTTTAGTCTCGAAAAAAGGTTGTGCTTCCAATTGTCCGTAATAATATTCATCACCGGAGTTAACGATACCAATAAACCTATCAGAGGTTTTTAAAAATGTTTGCAGGTAAGCTTCTCTATTCATGGAATCGGGGTGGAGGATGCCTTTCGCAAATTGAATTGTTTGGATGAGATTCAATGAAATACAAAGACCGGAAAAAATCGCAATGGAAATCCATAACCATTTTCTTTTGATGGATGCCAGAAGCAAAGCGGTCAAAAGGAAAAAGAGGCTGTAAAAGTCAACCATGGGTCGCATACCGAAACTATCGCCATAAAACCAGTTCCACCAGGAGGAAAAAATATACAATATGCCAATCAGGAAAAAGCAAAAGCTATAAAACTCGTATTTTGACTTTTTAACGAGTACGATCAGGGCCGGGAACAGCAGTAGCATTATAGGCGTGTAAATAAACCAGCCTTTTTGAAAACTAAATAGAAACTGAATAGTTTCAGGTTTTGTAAGATAAAACCCCTCGTTCGTATAGCCATATACCAAAGCTTGCCCGGTTTGTAGATAATTTATGATCAGTTGTGGCGAAATACCTATGATAAAAATAAAGATGAGGAGTAAAATATCTCCTGATAGCAGTTTTTCTTTTATAAGGGAAATGAGATTCGTAAAAGAACCTGAAAGAAAGGGGATTGCCATAACAATCAGAATGTTTACCGGCCTTACGAGTATGATCAATGCAAGCAGAAGGGATGCCAGAAATAATGACCGGCGGTGGTATTCCAGAAAGTTTTTTTTCATGAAATACACAAACATTGTGATCAGGCTGAATGAATAGGCATGTGATGCTGCCGGAGCCACGAGTGTATAATAGAATAGGTTGGTGCCGATAAATCCCCCAATAGCAATCAGCCAGGCAAATTCCTGTTTAATATTATATAAATGGGCCAGTTTTACAAAAAATACCAGCCCGGCGAATACCCAACATAGAGCGGAAATAGCAACCGCATATTGAAACAAGATATTATAGCCGTCTGCTTCGAATCCGAATATCAGCGATAAAATATAGGCTAAAAGAAAAAACGGAAATTGAAGAATAGCGGTTCCCGAGGTATACTTATTTACCAGAATATCTTCATGTTTATGAAAGTAATGCCCGATATAATCGGGAGCCCGTCTCGATTTCTCTAATTCAAAAACCGGCGTGAAGTCAACCGATTTGTAGATAAACACTGCTGGCAGGTAAGCGTATAAACCGCTGCCGTCGCCATCAATAATCACCTTTCTATATTGATTAGGCCCAATAAAATTGGTAGCGGCAAATGATAACAACAATACAAAAATCAATATGCTGCCAAATACATGTTGCTTATTCAAAATTACACCAAACTATTAAGATAAAATTTTGTTAAAAATAAGCAATTGCCTTAGAGTTTCATACTTTTGTAACGCAATCCAAAAAATAATCCATATGACACATAAATTTGATCCGGCAACAGCCATACAAAACCTGAAACAATTTGGTGAGTTTGGTGATGTAAATCCATCTATTACCGATTCGGCGACCTATACCTTCATGTCAGAAAACACAATGATTGATGCTTTTCATGGGGAGGCCCAGGGCTGCTTTTTATATTCACGCCACTGGAATCCATCCAATAAGTACCTGGCCGACGCACTGGCTGCGATGGAAGGAACAGAGTCTGCCTGGGTAACTGCATCCGGTATGGCTGCCATTACCACAGCGATATTGCAACTTTGTAATTCAGGGGATCATATTGTAACCAGCGTCACAACATACGGTGGCACCTTTGCTTTCCTGAAGAATTATCTTCAAAAGTTTAATATTGCTGTAACCTTCGTAAACATTACTGATCATGAAAGTGTAAAAAATGCCATACAACCGAATACCAAATTGCTGTATACAGAAAGCATGACAAATCCTATGCTTCAGATCTCTGACCTGCCCGAATTGGCGAAAATTACCCGTAGCAATGGGATACAACTGGTGGTCGACAATACCTTTACACCAATGATCATCAGCCCGTTTATGTTAGGTGCCGATATTGTAGTATATAGCATGACAAAATTCATCAATGGTAAAAATGATTGCGTAGCCGGGGCGATTTGCGCTTCCAACGATTTTGTCAATGCCATTAGTGATGTGAATACCGGCACGGCCATGTTACTGGGCCCCGTATTAGACCCTTTAAGGTCGTCGAGTATACTCAAAAACCTGGCAACCTTGCATATCAGGATGCAAAAGCATAGCGATAATGCTGCCTATCTTGCAGAAAAGTTTGAAGAAATTGGGTTGAAATTTGTGTATCCGGGTCTCCCTTCCCATCCTCAGTACGAGTTATTTACAAGGCTCATGAACATTGAATATGGGTACGGCGGAATGATCGCTATTGATGTGGAAAAGGCTGAAAAAGCTGCACCATTTATGGAGCTTATGCAGGAAAGGGGCGTAGGTTACCATGCCGTAAGCCTGGGATATTTTAAAACCTTGTTCTCAAATTCAGGAAAAAGTACCAGCTCCGAAGTGCCCGAAGATATTCAGAAGGAGATGGGCTTGTCACCTGGCTTAGTAAGGTTTTCCGTTGGCCTTGATCACGACATAGAGAATACCTTCGATATCATTAAATCATGCCTGGTTGATTTAAAATACATTTAGCCTAAATATTGTGACATGAGAAGAATTTCATTTTTTCTTTCTCTCTTATTGCTCATCTGTTTTAACGGACAAGTTAAAAGCCAGGCAGTTTTTATAATTGATTCAGTTCCGGATTATACACCAGGAGAAGATTTTATATATATGGCCGGCGATTTTAATGGATGGAATCCGGGTGATGTAAACCACAAGATGACAAAGAATGATGACGGTTTGTGGGAGGCTGTGATCGACGGTTTTCCGGATGGTATAACCATCAACTATAAATTTACCAGGGGCAATTGGGCAAATGTGGAAAAAGGTCCTGCCGGTGAGGAAATAGACAACCGTGCTTTTACATTTGGAAATGGCGATACCGTGCATGTCATTATTTATAACTGGGCCGACTTTGGTGGTGGAGGCAATTCGACGGCTGCTGACAATGTTACCATTATAGATGAGGATTTTTATATACCTCAGTTGGAAAGAACGCGTCGTATATGGTTGTACCTGCCACCGGATTATGAAGCATCAAATGCTTTTTACCCGGTTCTCTATATGCACGATGGGCAAAACCTATTCGATGAAATTACTTCATTTGCCGGCGAATGGGAAGTAGACGAAACTTTGAATAATCTAGCACAACAAGGATACCAGGTGCCTATTGTAGTAGGTATCGACAATGGAGGCGCTTACAGGATTGATGAATTAACACCCTGGTATAACGAGGAGTATGATGCCGGCGGACAAGGTGATCAGTATCTAGATTTTATAGTGGAAACCCTGAAACCATACGTGGATGATCATTACAGGACATTGCCTGAACGTGAGCATTCTGGAATCATGGGAAGTTCACTCGGTGGCCTGATATCATGCTATGGCGCATTGAAATATCAACGTGTTTTTAGTAAATCAGGTGTTTTTTCACCAGCTTACTGGATCAATAATGACTCGATCTGGCATTTTGTTCATCAGTCAGGATACTCGGATGAAATATGGTTTTATCAGAATATTGGTGAAAATGAAGGTGCTATGAATATTTTAATGATGCAAACGATGGAGGACAGCCTGCGTCAAATCGGATATGAATCGGTTGCTTCAAAAATTATTGATAATGGCGAACACAACGAACAAACCTGGCGAGATGATTTTGGCAACGCCTATCTCTGGTTATTTGCATCTTATGCCAATGATATTTCGGAACAACAGTCAATAAAACGCCTGGATTTTTATCCGAACCCGGTTAATTCAGGTATTATTCTTTACAACCTTAAATTAAAACCTGAAGATACTATACGTTTTTTCAATATGAGGGGAGACCTAGTGCAAGAGCTTACAGGAATGTCAGGCTTCAGGCTGGAAATGAGTAATTTGAAAAGTGGTTCATATATCTTTAACGTACAAACCGCAGATACATTTTACACGGCAAAATTAGTTAAGCTTTAGTGCCTCTATCACCAACGAAATGGTCATCGGTATCAGCAAACAATACATTAAAACTGGTTAAGCTACCATAAACCCTGGTAATATATTGCTGTATAGCTACTTTCTCTTCATCGTCAAGACCTTTTGAAGCATTTACTTTTTGCTCCATTACACGAAGCCGGTCGCGCAACATGACTATTTTGTGAAAAAAAGTATCGATAGGCATTTCTTTACTTTGTAGACCCGGTTTTCCTGGTAACAGCACTAATTTGCCACCTTTCCATTTGTCGGCAATGGTCACAATTTCCTGAATATCGCTGATGGAAGTGAGTAGTTTACGAAAAACTTTTTCAACTTTTTGAAAACTCAACAGGTCTTCTTCGGTGCTCCGGTAGTCCAGCACTTTTAGTTTGTCAAATGAACGTGCTATTGATTTAACACCAAAATCTAAAAAAGTAATCTCATAATTATCATTGTACACCTGTATGACAACACCTTTGCCAAATTCAGGATGTTCCACCCGTGATCCAATTCCCAATGCAAGTTCTTCCATTTATCGTTTTATTAAATCGTTATGTATGTTCATTATCTGCGGAATTAAAAATTGTTGTCCATCATTATAAATGATCCTGTCTGACCTATTATTTTTTTCGTTATCGGGTAACTGTTTGCCTGCCCTGGCATAAAACTGTTCCGAAGTTACGTTATCTCTTTGCATAACCCGCTTCATTCTTACCTCACTGGGCGCTGTAACGTTTATGATCAGATCATAGTGATGTTCAAGCTGGTTTTCAAAAATAACCGCAGCTTCATGTATTGTGTATGAATACGCCTGATGCAGTTTCAGCCATTCATTATACCTTTTAAAAACGAGAGGATGGATGATTGTGTTGATCTGCCTGAGTGATTCCGGGTCATTAAAAACCACCTGTGCCAGTAACTTAAAATCTACTTCGTTTTGCGCATTAAGAATCTGGTCTCCAAAATGTTTTTTTACGGCTTTTTTTACTTCCTCATCTCTATAAAGCAATTTAGCCTCATAATCGGCATGAAAAACGGGAATGCCAAGAATGGAAAAAATCTTCACAACCGTGCTTTTTCCGCTGCCGATATTTCCTGTCAGGCCAACTTTGAGCATCATTTGATGATTAAAAATTCTACATCGGTTGGCGTAATCCATTCATCCCTTACAAAGTCAGGTTTTTCAATAAGTATCAGATGCAGCCTTTTCGCGTTGTTAATATCAGTTGGCCCTACTTCAGGTATTACTTTAAACTGGTTAGGCTGAATGTTTGAAAAATCTTTCTGTGCTACTTTAAAATTAACCTGCACGGTTGCCGGAAACGTCCTAACATTCTCAGACAATGCAGAAGCGTCAATCTCAATTTCAACGGAAGATTCGGTATAGCGTTCAACCCGCAATTGCACATTCACCTCTCCGGGTTCCATATTTAACAGGTCGGGAAGAGGATTATAGAGCTTAACCTGTATTGATTTATCTTCGCTAACCATCGCCAGTTTAAGCTTTTCAGTAAATACGTTCGTCATGGTATCAAGCACCGAAAGCGGCCCGAATACAGATACGGTTTGCGGACTGACAATCTCAGCTTCATATAAATCAAACTGGTCTCTAAAACCGATTTCAAGTCTGCTTTTAACGCTTAACTCTTTAACAAGTAAGTCGTTTAACACAAATGAGAGTGTAGATTTTGACAAGAAAATGTCTGTCTCGTTAATATTGATATAGTTGGCCAGCTCCTGCGCAATTAGGCCTGTGTTGATAGAGTATTCATTGTCATTTGCTTTTTTTAACCTGTAATCAGCAAGGTCCAATTTTAGCAGGTTCATATTTTCGGTGATGTTCAATTTTAAAATATCGTAACCTCTTGCCTTAAAACCAATAACCAATGATGTATCAATTATTTTCGTAAGCCTTTTTTCAACCGGTACGTTTTTATAAGAGACTTTCACTTCGTAAGACACGTCATAGGAATCAGCCAGTTTAATAAGCAACCAGAAGAAAGAGGCAATAATAATACAGAGCAGAAAAATATAGTTGTCGCTCCGCTTCATGTGCCGGGTGGGGATGAGCAATCTCCTGTTATCAGGCCGCTGGTATGGTTTATTGGATTTTTGCATAAAAAAACCGGAGCATAAAATTAATGAATACTCCGGAATAATACTATTTGTAGTAAAATCTTTATTTGGTCTGTGCTATTTGCGTGTTATCCATCACAATGGCGCTTTTCTCCACTGTTAATTTCAGTTGATTGCCTACATCAATAATAACCGTTGTTTCTTTTACTTCAAGCACTTTCCCGTGTACCCCTCCAATGGTGACCACTTTGTCACCTTTTTTCAGTGCTTCACGAAATTTCCTTTGTTCTTTTGTTTTTTTTGTTTGTGGCCTGATAAAGAAAAAGTAAAACACAACCAGTATTAAAAATAAAGGTAATAATGATGTCCAGGTACTTCCACCTTCTCCGCCAATTTGTAATAGGATAAATAAATTTTCCATAGTTTTCTCTTATAATATATTATTGATTTTCAGGTAAAACCACATTGGCTTTAATACGAAGCTGGGTATTGTTAGGCTCGGTATTGGCCAGCACGGTAATTGTTTTATTTTGTATGCCTTTCCGGCGATGCGTATCAAAAGTAACTTCAATTTCGCCACCTTGACCGGGTTTAATAGGTTCTCTGGGGTATTTTCCAACCGTACATCCGCAACTGGTGCTCACCTTGGTTATAAGCAATTCAGAACCGCCTGTATTATGAAATTGAAAGTTGTACGTAACTTTCTCACCCTGGATAACATCTCCAAAATCGTGGTTCACTTTTTCAAAAGAAATGACCGGTGAAGTGCCTAATTCAGCATGTTCAACTGCACTTTTGGTATTTTTTACAAGATCGGTTGAAACTTGTTTGTTGCTATTGTTCTCGCATGCCACAAGGCCAAATGCAAAAACTAAAATAAATAAAAAATGATTTCTTTTCATGGTATTAATCGTTTTATCTTCCGCTGCCAAAAATAGTAACAGAACCTTTATAAACAAAATCATCGTCAGGTTTTGTGTATCCCTGGCACTTTAATACATAAAAGTATACCCCATCGGGGAGGTTGCCGCCATCCCAGTCGTTCTTATAGTTATTAGATTCATGAACCACTCTGCCCCACCGGTTAAAAACGACAAGTTTGGAGCTTTTGTAATACTTTTCGAGCACATCGTAATTATCAAACTCTGCTCTTTCATCTCCGCCACCACCCTGGTTTTCAGTAATGATGAAATAATCATTAACGCCATCACCATTCGGGGTGAACACATTTGGAATGAATAAATCTACCAGGCGAACCAAAATATCTTTTACATAGGTTGTATCGCAGCCTTCCTGATTGTAGACAGTTAAGGATGCGTAATAGGTGGTGTCCCTGTTAATAGGGTTTCCATATGCGTGAACAGGCGCATATTGTGTAGTTGAAATGTCATCAAGGCACTGTGGGTAAAATGCGCTACCTTCATAGCAATCTCCATAATCCCAAAAATGATTGGAGATAGGAACTGTGTCTTCAGACAGATTTATAAATGTAAAATTCACATAAGGGTTTTCAATAAAGGCGGTATCAGGGTCGGTATAGATTTCAATCTCAGGATTATCATATGCTTCGGTTCGTATGGTATCCCACGCCGGGCAACCATGATTATCACGTACTTCAATGGTATATAACTGGTGTGCTTTTAATCCGATAGCCATCGTTGAATCTCCAGGTGCCATTTGCAAGGGATTCACATTCCAGTAATAGTGGTATTGATCCGGTTCAAATTCACCAGTTGCAATTGCTTTTACTATGGCATTATTACCATTATCGTTGTCCCCGTTTGTACACGTTAACTGCAACTGCTCAAAGTTAATTTCAATAGGCGTGTGGGTGGTTACCTCGAAAGGCATGCTTGTGCATTCTTCCTGAGTGGTGTTATCGGTAATAGTTACAGTAAAACTTGCTGTTTCGGCTATTCGGGTTATGACTGTATTGCCCGTTTCGTCAAATAACTCCACTCCATTTTGCTTCCAAACATAGCTACTATTGTTATAAAACTGCGTGCTGAGCTCAAAATCGATATTTGGACAAACCGGCATGGTCTGAGAGATGCTGATATCGCAATCTAATTGTGCATTGGCTTTATTGCCAAATATGAGCAGCAAAGAAATTGTAAATAAGAATAGCAGTAATACCTTGAAATACTTCATTATCAAAAACAAAATGTGATTTATTGAAGTTGAAAAAAACATGGCAAAAGTATAAATAAATCGTGTAATGATAATAAGAACTTCATTTGCACTTAAAAAGTATTTGTATCCAGTAAAATCAACGTGCAATATTCCACTACCGAGATATTATTTTTAGCTGCAAGTTCAAACAATTCAGGGTTTTCAGTACCCGGGTTGAAAATGATCCGTTTTGGCTTTAAATTCAATATATATGGATAATATTGCGTCTGGTTTCTTGGGCCCAGATATAAGGAGATCGTATGAATGTCTTTATAATCAGGCGTTCCTGTCTGTATGTCAACGTCCAGAACTTTCCCCTCTTTTAAGCCAACTGATACCACCGGATGTCCATATCCCCTCAGTTTTACAATGGCTCTGTTCGCGAATCTTTCTGGCTTAATACTGCCGCCCAGCACAAGAGTTTTTTTCTTTTCGTTGTTTTGCTGCATAAAATGAAAATATGCTTGCGAAAGTAAGATTTTATTTATCACACAAGCAATGCGTCTTACATTCTTCTTAACTCTCTATAAATCAAGCCAAAATGGCAGGTCCTTAAAAAATATTCTGACAATATTTCCTGAAAAGGCGTCTTTTTTGCATTGGTCAGTTTTTTGACACTACTGAAGAAAAAAATATCATGAACATTCAAAAATTTACTATAAAATCGCAAGAGGCCATTCAAAAAGCCCAGGAAATAGCTATGGC
>JAZBOW010000263.1:0-4528 GCA_036351335.1 Bacteroidales bacterium
TTCAGTGCATACGGACTGGCAAATACATTCAGGATCACTGGTTTTTTCCTGGCTACATGATTAATAAATTGTACATCACTATCAGTGATACCATAATTCTTTGAAGCAAGGATATTGGTATTGACAACGGCAACAACCACCAAGTTATAATCTTCCAGCGCATGCAATACAGCTTGCCGTTGGTTCACATCTGCATCGTGCGATAAACGAAATATCCTGAATGGTAAAAAAGCTGTCAGTGACTTCTCAAATGTGGTTTCGTTTTCTGTTCCGATAATGATCAGCGCAGGCATAAGCGTATCAGGATAAGCCAATGGAATCATTTGATCTGTATTGCTTACAACAGTAATGGCTTCGCTAAAAAGCTGAGCCCTTGTTCTTTTATAGGACAGCTTGTTCAGGTCGGCGAGCAAATGGGCGGTATCCACCGGTATACTTCTCCTTGTAACACTCAGGTATTTATATTTGAGTACTTTTTTACAACTTTCTTCCAGCCGTTCGGCACTCACTTTTTCTTTAAGAATGGCTTCTTTAATGGCTTCAATCGAAGCGGGGATATCTTCCGGAATAAGCAGTATATCATTACCTGCTTTCAATGCTTCAAGTGCGACTTCATTTTTTTTAAAACGCTTTGTAATACCTTGCATATCAAGCCCATCAGGAATGATCAGTCCTTGGAAACCCATTTTGTTTTTCAAGTATCCATCCACAATTTTTTCTGACAGAGAAGAGGGCTTATTTTTCCTTCTTTCAAGCGCCGGAACAGCTAAATGCGCCACCATAACAGCTGAAACACCCTTGTCTATCAGGTACTGAAAAGGTACCAGTTCAACCTCTTTTAGTTCATTTTTTGAAGCAGTTATTACCGGGAGGTCAACATGCGAATCCACATCCGTATTTCCATGCCCAGGGAAGTGCTTGGCGCAGGCAATCAATCCATGATCCTGCATACCTTTCATATAATGATAGGCCTTTAATGCCACATTTTCCGGGTTCTCACCAAACGACCGCATCCCAATAACCGGATTCGCCGGATTGTTGTTCACATCCACCACAGGTGCGAAGTTGATATGGATGCCCATCCGTTTGCTTTGCTCTGCGACTTCAGCTCCCATTTGGTACAATAAAGCATTGTTCTCAATAGCACCAAGGGTCATTTGCAAGGGATATTTTATGGTGTTGCTCAGTCGCATCCCCAATCCCCATTCAGCATCAATTGCCACAAATAATGGCGTTTTAGCCATAGTATTCCATTCGTTTGTTTTTAAGGCCTGTGAAATGGGATCATGTCTGAAAAATACCACACCACCAATGTTATAATTACTTATATAATCATCTACTGCATCCAGGTAGGGTTGACCCGATTGATTGGCCCGGGCAAAGATCAGTTGTCCTATTTTTTCGTCCAATGTGAATGAATGGTAAACCGAATCGGCCCATGCTTCTGCTTTTAAAACCTCTTCTTCGGTATACTGACCAAAAGCTGATACTGATAGAAACGACAATAAAATGATTGTTATTAACAATTGAAAAAAATGTGGTTTGTTCGAATACCTCATGAAAACTATATTGAAGGCCCAAAAATATGGATTTTTCAGGAGGTGTTTAAAAAAAATACGCCAATCTGATAAATTAAATACCTTACATTAGCATCATCGTTTATAACCAGTAATCAAACACTTACTATTCTCATTAACAATATATTAGTATGCCCAAAGTGGATGAATTAAAACAAATTGCTTGTCAGATCAGAAGAGACATTATACGGATGGTACATGATGCTGCTTCGGGACATCCCGGCGGATCGCTTGGCTGTGCCGACCTGTTTACAGCGCTTTTCTTCGAAATTCTTGATCATAATCCAACGAGTTTTGATATGGATGGCGTTGGCCAGGACCTTTTCTTCCTGTCAAACGGACATATCAGTCCGGCTTTCTATAGTTCACTTGCAAGAAGTGGTTATTTTCCGGTTTCGGAACTGGCAACTTTTAGGAAAATTGATTCCCGTTTACAGGGTCATCCAGCTACCATGGAAGGCCTTCCTGGTGTGAGGGTGGCATCAGGTTCACTGGGGCAGGGATTGTCAGTCTCCATTGGCGCTGCAACCGCTAAAAAATTGAATATGGATAACAAACTGGTATTCTGCCTGATGGGAGATGGTGAATTAAATGAGGGGCAGGTTTGGGAAGCGGCCATGTATGCGGGATCAAAAAAAGTGGATAATTTAATCGCAATTGTCGATCATAATCAAAAACAAATTGACGGCCCAACTGATGAAGTGATGCCACTGGGAAATTTGAAAGCTAAATTTGAAGCATTCGACTGTAAAGTGCTAGAAATGGATGGCAATGATATGAAAGACATCCTTAGCACCATCGCCCGTGCAAAATCTGAAACAGGAAAAGGATACCCGGTGATCATCATCATGAAAACAGAAATGGGCATGGGCGTCGATTTTATGATGGGCACACATAAATGGCATGGCGTAGCACCTGATGATGAACAAACAGAAAAAGCCTTGTCGCAACTGGAAGAAACCCTGGGAGATTATTAATGTAGAAGCGTGAAAAAATGAAAAACTTTGAAATAATTAATATAAAAGACACCCGTTCGGGTTTTGGTGAAGCGCTGCTTGAACTCGGTAAATCCAATCCGAAAGTCGTGGCTCTGTGTGCCGACCTCACAGGCTCCCTTAAGATGAATGCTTTCGCTGACGCATTTCCTGACCGTTTTTTTCAAACCGGTATTGCCGAAGCCAATATGATGGGTATAGCAGCAGGATTGACCATTGGCGGACACATTCCATTCACGGGCACTTTTGCCAATTTTTCCACTTCTCGGGTATACGACCAAGTACGCCAGTCCATAGCATATTCCAAAAAGAATGTAAAAATTTGTGCTTCACATGCCGGACTTACTTTGGGCGAAGACGGGGCTACGCACCAGACACTGGAAGATATCGGCATGATGAAAATGTTACCGGGGATGACGGTGATCAATCCCTGTGATTTTAACCAAACCAGGCAGGCCACTCTGGCTATTGCGGAACATGAAGGGCCTGTTTACCTGCGTTTCGGACGACCAAAGGTACCTAATTTTATTCCTGAGGATTTTGAATTTACCATTGGAAAAGCGGTGCATCTTGTGGAAGGAACAGATGTGAGCATCTTCGCCACAGGTCATCTCGTGTGGCACGCGCTGGAAGCTGCAAAAGAGCTAAAAAATCAAGGTATTTCTGCTGAAGTGATCAATATCCACACGATAAAGCCTATAGATGAAAAGGCCATCCTGGAATCTGTTAAAAAAACCGGCTGCGCGGTTACAGCTGAAGAACACCAGTTAAATGGTGGCCTTGGTGACAGCATAGCGCAAGTATTATCACGCAACCTACCTGCGCCAACGGAGTACATAGCTGTGATGGACCAGTTTGGTGAAAGCGGGAAACCCGAAGAACTGCTAGAAGCCTATGGCCTAGATGGGGCTCACATTGTTGCTGCTGCAAAAAAAGCCATTGCCAGAAAATAACTCACTGCTAAAATTCTCGATTTTTTTTATATTTGCATCTAATGGATTTGATATTTTACTCTCGTACAATACACAAATCGACTACAATGAAAAACAAACATAACTAAAAACTTATCCATTGAACAGAATTTATCTCGTTGGCTTTATGGGTGTTGGCAAAAGCACCATAGGCAAAAAGCTTGCAAAATACCTGGACTTTGAGTTTATTGATCTTGATGATATTTTTGAACAAAAGTACAAGATTAGCATCGATAGTTTTTTCAATAAATATGATGAAGAACTATTCCGCAAACTGGAGCATGATATGCTGTTGGAGACTTTCCTGAAGTGCAAAACGGTTATATCTACTGGTGGCGGTACACCCTGTTATCATAATGCTATGGAAAAGATCAACAGTGTCGGATATAGCGTTTATATTAAAATGCCTTCTGCCGCGATTGCACATCGCCTTTCAACTGCAAAAAAGAAACGACCTTTAATTGAGGGTATTCCCAAAGAAGAGTTACTGGATGTTATTAATGAAAAACTAAGCGGACGCCATCCCATTTATAAGCAGGCTCATTTACATGTGAATGGTATTGAGGTGGATATAAAGGAATTAGCTGATACCATTTCTGCAAAAAACAACCTTAGATAAGCACTTACCTCTTTGCCAAAAGTGCCACATTTTCCACATGATGGGTTTGCGGGAACATATCCACCGGCTGAATCTTCAGCAGGTCATATTTCTCATGCATAATGGCAATGTCCCGGGCTTGTGTAGCCGGGTTGCAGCTTACATATATAATCTTTTCGGGCCCGGCATTCAGTATTTGCCTTACTACTTTTTCGTGCATACCTGCACGTGGTGGATCAGTGATGATCACATCAGGCTTTCCTTTTGCTTTGATGAATTCCTCATCCAACACTTTGGCCAGGTCGCCCGCGTAAAAGTCTACATTTTTGAACCCGTTTAGCTGCATGTTTTCCCGGGCATCATTCACCGCCTCTTCCACATATTCAA
>JAZBOW010000264.1:0-4203 GCA_036351335.1 Bacteroidales bacterium
GACATCCGGCAGATTTTGATGAAGATTCGGAGGATGACCGGGCTTTCCACTTAAGTGGTAAAGGTAAAAAACGCCTTTTCAGAAATATTGACGACCGCATGTTGGGTGGAGTGTGCTCCGGACTGGGTGCTTATTTTAATATTGATGCCACAATAGTTAGAATTATTTTCCTTCTGGCACTTTTCCTCGCCGGGGGCAGTATACTTGTATATGTTGTGTTGTGGATCGTGATCCCTCCTGCCCGCACCGTAAGCGAAAAACTGGAAATGCAGGGCGATCCGGTAACCATCTCCAACATTGAAAAGGCCTTCAAAGAGGAAATGAACGAGATCAAAGACAAACTGGATGACCTGACGGAACAGGCCAAACAGACGTTTAAGAAGAAAAAATAGTTTTACATATTCAGTTTGATACCGAACCGAATAATTCTGGGGATATCAAAATTCTGAGGATTATTCAATTTCATCTGATATAATAACCTGAATGATTCTGGATTTAACTGGCTATTGATCTGTGCTTGCCATTCGGGAGCATTCAAATACCCATCATTATCTGAAAGACCGGTTTTCGGATACACATAGAATGAATTTTTTATATTGAACAAATTCTCAATTAAAACATACACATCCAAACTTGTATTCTCGCCAAAATAGATTCCTTTTCTAATTTTCAGGTTCACCAAGTTGAAGGCTGGTGTATCTCTTGTAACAACGGTCAAATTGTTATTTCTAGCGAGGTAAGGTGTTCCGGCTCTATACTGGTAAAATAAGGAAGCCGAAAAATCCTGAAGCACCTTTACATTACCCCAAACCGGTCCTTTATATGCAATTCCGGCACCGAAAGAATACCCGATGTTGGTATTTATCACCATGTCAGAAACATCATAATAGTTTTTATCGGTTTCATTTGGAAATAGTTTAGTAAAATTGAGGCCTCCAAAAAAACCGCTCACTTTTGGATTTAGAAAGTTAAATGACAAAAGGATACCATTTGTACTGATTCGGTTTTTGTTGTTTAAAACTGTATAATAATCATTTGGATATGCACCTGCTACTAAAGCCACATAATAATAATTATCAATAGAGTTTATTAAATAAGCCGCATCCAACAAGACGTATTTAAACAATATAGATTTAAAACCTAACTGCATTTTAGCAGTTCGCAAAGGTTTCAGTCCGGGATTTGGAATCGTTTGATGAAGCCCCATATATTTGTAATTATAATAGTAATACTCAGGTCGGAAAATGTTAATTCCCGTAGGGTTTTGTGTACGTGAATTATAATCCAGGTAGAAACAAAATCGATTCTGAATGGTATAATCAATATGTATTTGAGGAAGGAAATTCAATACTTTTTTATAATCCGTAAATGTCATATCCGGTTGCCAGTCATCCTGTCTTAGATTGTCGATTTCGGGATATACAAGCAGTGGATTTAATCCGCTACCTGTATCCAGCAATTCCGGATCGTCTACTTCAATACCATCTGATTGATACCAGGTATCTCCATCTCTGAACCCCAGTAGCCTTGACGGATTATAATACTGGTCGACATACACATAATAATCTTCGCCGATATGATCAGGAATATCCTGTTGAAATGGCAGCACCTGTTTTGCCGAAGCAACCGTATGAATTTCAGTTAGCGAATAATTATCGATCAATACCGGCCTGTTTGCATCATAAACGTCCATTCTTATACCTAATGTCACATTCAAGTTCTTCCAGATGAACTTATCCTGCACGTAGGCTGCATAATACACCGGTCGCAAAGCATCAATTGTTCTATCATCGAAAAATGAATAAGGATTTTCATTTCCTCCATTCAATTTATTTCCTTTATAATCGTAACCTGAATACCTGACATTAGACGAGCCAGAATTCAGTAATTCATCAGGTGTGAATAAATCAAGACTGAAAAGGTCTTCATCAACATCAATCGTGTGCCTGTTTCCAAATTTGTCGTAATAATCAATCGTATGATGTATGTCATCATAAGAATCAGTAATAATATAGTCCAAACCTCCGGTATCCAGACCCAGTTTTTGCCTCAGGTTTTTATCGAATTCGGACTGTGAATCCTGATCAAACAGCCTCATGTAAATGATGGTATCAATTGTTCCATCATGATCTGAAATGACCGGGTTGTAAATATCGAGTTCCTGTATATGAAAATTTGCAAGTCCCCGCATAAGATTCCACAGCCCTGATGGTTTTATATAATATTCACTTTGGACATCCTTATTATATTCAGCTCCTATAATGATGTCGTGAGATTTGTAACTCAGATCAAATTGAAATTTTCCGATATATCGTTCCATCTTATTTTCTGAATAGTTATCGGGCAGCAAACCGTTATTATTCCATAAGCTATAAACCGATTTCGGCCTGCTGCCGTTAATCAATCCGCCTCCTAATAAGATCTGTGTCATATTTTCATAGTGGCCATCCTTATAATTCCCATAAATGTCATAATAATTATTTGTATATGCGGCGATTTCGGGATTCGTATTACCGGCATGAAAGGTAACCAGGGTATCATGATTCCAACTGTTCAAGAGCCAAACGTTATCATATTCAACACCGTCAACTGTGGCGCTTCCGAGTTCATAAGTTGACGATTTATAAACGTTGAACTTTCCTAAATAACCGTAATCGAAAAAATTCTTTCCGTGGGTTTCACTTTCAATGCGCTGGTAGTAGTTTGAATATTGAAATTGAAATGAATAGCCTATATTAAAGTCATCATGAATGATTAATTCCTGGCTAAATTTCATGTAATTATCAAAATTTCTTTGGGTTACTATTGCATTATTCTTTACATTAAAAATGGCATTTTCAAAACTATTTTGAGAAGCCTCATTGATATTGGAATAATTTCCAACAGAAATATGGAAGGTGTTACCAATAGGTACAACGATTTTAGCAAATGAATTCCAACTGGTTTTACCCGCATAATCCGGCATTCCGCCGTCAGTAAAATCTTCAGCAGTAACAAATTCCGCGTTTAAATACGTTCCGGTTCCTGTTCCTGAAACACGCAGAGGGTTCTCCTGAAGCCCGGCTAGGACATCGGCTTTTAACTTCTGATTGGTTTTCCAAACCGGGTCCGTGTTGTTTGTTTTTGAATATTTACCTCCAATAAAAAACACCGGACGAGGTTTTTCTGATATTTTATTTTTTCGTGATACTATGGGTCCACCCAAACTAAATTCAACCGTATAAGCCCTCATCACCTCAGCAAAATCAGCATAAGCATCTATGTTAAGTGCCAACTTATCTTTCAAATTTTTAGTTTGAATTTCAGTATACCCAATTAATGCGTTCCCATATTGTATCGGTGGTTTGTCGCCATAAAACATGTAATTACCAATACTTTGCAGCGGAAAATCATCGGCATCCTGAATTTGCATACCATCGATAAAAACCGATGCTCCGTTTGCTTCAATACCAAAATAAAACATGCGTTTACCTTTTAAATAATACGCTGCAGGCGTTAAGAGGCTGAAATCATTTAGAGAAGAAAATGGTAAATTATTTATATGAAAAGCATTAAAATTACATGGCTGATTTTTACAATTCAGATCAAACAATGTGTCGGCAAGATGTTCTCTATCTGCCGAGTCCTGCGCTACCATTACGTGGGAGAATAAGACAAATACACAAAGAATGAGCATGTGTTTGTTCACTTTCCCACCTATCTTTTTCATCATAAAACAGTTTCTTTGGGTAATGCAAGTTATTAAATAAAGATGAAATACATAAAGAACTATTACATTTGACAGTGATATCTTTCTTTAACATGACAGGGATAGAATTATTGAAAACAGCTGATGGATCCTCCACACTTTACAGTTCCCAATTTGGCGAACACTACCATTCCACTTTTGGCGCAATTCAGGAATCGACACATATTTTTATACAAGCGGCTTTGGATAGATTCCAGGATAAGCAGTCGCGTGTAAATATCCTTGAAATTGGTTTTGGTACCGGACTAAATACATTACTTACTATGCTATGGGCTGATAAAAATAGCCGGCAAATTCATTATCATGCTCTGGAAGCTTATCCGATATCATATGAAATGGCCGGTTCCCTGAATTATTTTGAGAAACTTCACATCGACCAGGATTTGTTTCTGAAGCTTCACCAAGCAGCCGATTTGCCTTTTAAAATTTCTGACAATTTCACACTTGAAAAAGAA
>JAZBOW010000265.1:0-2569 GCA_036351335.1 Bacteroidales bacterium
CTTTTTCATTTTTTTTTAAATTTTAGATGTTAAAAGTATGAAATTTGCCAATGCAAAATAATGTATTTTTGAGATTCGTTGGCGAATATAATTAGTCTATGGCGGGAATCACACTCATACATCAGCAATCTCAGTTAGATCCTTTTTTTTTAAAGCGCATAATTGCAAGCATCGAAGAACTGACGGAAGTGCGCATTTTATTGCATGAAAAAGAATTCCTTTTAATTGAGAAATTACAGCAAAATTACCCGGTGCTGTTAATAGATCATCAGGCCTATGTTTGCGTAATTGAAGGAAGAATTTATGGAATTGATGCGGATACGAATGATGCTTTTAAATCTCACCTGCTTGATCTGTTCGATACCCACAAAAAGGATGAAAGCCTGAAATACATTAGAAACCTGGATGGTGAGTTCCTTGTCTATCTGATTCATAAAACCACCAGGAAAGTGCTGGTGGTAAATGATTTTTTAGGACGCCTACCTGCATACTATAAGCAAAGTGAGCAGTTCATCCTTAGCCGCGACATAAGCCTTTTACAAACTTTGACCGGAAAGCTTTCATTTGATGAACAAGGGGTCTACGAATTTGTTCGGATGGGCTATCCAATAGGAGATAAAACACTGTTTGAAAACCTGAAACGTTTACCGCCATCTGCCTACATCAAGTTTGGTGAAAACGTCAGTATACAAAGCCAGTCTGTTTCATTGCAGGAATGGCAGGAATCGGGAAGGTATGTAAAAAAAACTGAAGAGCAGTTGTATGAAATATTTAAGGAAGCACTAAGAAACCGATTGAAAGGCTATCAGAAACCTATGCTTTCTTTAAGTGGTGGACTCGATTCAAGGATCATCATGGGCGAGATTGAAAAGGAGAAACAGCAAGTTGCTTACGAAAGTTTTCTATATGAACATGCCATAATCCAGTCAGATGTGAAAGTGGTTAAAGAGCTGTCAGCCTTTTACAAAAAGCAAGTTGGAGTAACCTCTCTGGAGGAGTGGTCTCCAAAATATTTTGATGAATTAATCGGCAGTAAATATGGCATGAATTACCTTGGAATGGCATTTATCATACCATTTTTAAAAAGCATGTCATCGAATTATGATTTGATGTTGACGGGCGATGGTGGTGATAAAGCATTAGCTTATTTGTTTCCTGACATTAAGTTGCTTGGTTCTAATACTGCCAAAAAGATATTAAGAACGAATGAAGTGACAAAAGCTAAAACAAGTGCACTACTGTGGGATTTTAATGCCAAAAAGAATGAAGAAGTACTTCAGTCGCATTTGAACGGTTTTGGTTACAAAGATCCCCGACTCAACTACAAACATTTCCTGCTTTTTGAACGTACAAAAAACTGGCTGTTTGAGGGTGAAGACCGAAATAGGCAATATATCTGGAGTACCACACCATTCTACAACCCTGAGTTTTTTAAACTGGTGCATTCTATCAATGAGAATAAGAAAAAGAATTTTCAATTGTACAGGGCATTCACACAACTTATTAAGCCTGAATTAAACACAATCACAAATGCCAACTGGGGCTTCCCAATCCATCATACCTGTAAACTGAGAAACCTGCTTTTCAGGCAACATATTAAAAAGATTATTAAATTAATGCTACCTGATGTAAAAGCAAACCATTATGTACCTGGAGAAATTCTTGAAGCTGTAAAAGAGCAATTAAATAGAGGGTTTGAGGATCCTTTGTATGTAAATAAGAGAATGAATTTCAATGAATTGTCGCAGGAATCTTTATTTCATTTGCTGACTTTGCTCAAAGTAGGTGAAACGATTGACCGTAAATAATGATAGGTTTTCTATCTGTGCTTTTTAATGGCATCCTTTGTTAGGAGTACAAAATCTAATAAATCTCTCTGAACAGGAATCCAATCCGTAAACCGTGTTTTCGTTTCTTTTTTAAATACGAAATACTGATACACCACGGATGAAACATAACTGGCTGACGCAGTGATGGCAGCGCCGATATATCCCATAAATGGGATCAGTAAAAATGCTAATACAATCGTAAAAACCAAGCCCACAAGGTTGGCCCACATGTTTACTTTTGGGTTACCCAGCCCAGAAAAATAATGGCTGAAAATATTGTTGGCTGCAAGTGCCATTACTCCCGGACTCAACGCGATGATAATGGGTTTTACATCGGTAAAATCTTTACCAAAAATCAAGCTGTACGCATTTTCAGGGACCAACAATAAAATAGCAAGCGCACATAAAGTTAAAACCAGGGTGAACTTCATCAACCTTATAGTTAGGATTTTTGCGTATTCACGGTTTTTGGTATTGGAAATGGTTGAAAATTGTACAAGAGAAATGCTCTGCCCAATGATTCGCAATCCTTCGGTTAGCTGCACACCGGCATTATAAATTCCTAAGGCAGACAGACCTGTAAAATACCGCAATACATAAAAACTGATCCTTTTATTGCCAATGTTTAAAATATTGGCTATAAACGAAATAAAGCCAAAACGAACCACCTCTTTAAGTATTTGCAGCCAGCCTTTTATATGCAGCTTACCTGATTTTCTCAATACTACAACAAATGCCAA
>JAZBOW010000266.1:0-2353 GCA_036351335.1 Bacteroidales bacterium
GAATTTGGCCATTTTATTGCTGCCAAAGCATTTAAAACACGTGTCGAGAAATTTTACCTCTTCTTCAATCCCTGGTTTTCAATATTTAAATTCAACTTCAAAGGTACCGAATATGGTTTGGGCTGGTTGCCATTGGGCGGCTATGTGAAAATTTCAGGTATGATAGACGAGTCTATGGACAAGGAAGCCATGAAACAAACACCAAAACCATATGAATTCAGATCTAAACCAGCCTGGCAGCGCCTGATCATCATGTTGGGCGGTGTGATCATGAATGTGGTGCTCGCCATCGTTATTTATATAGGCATTTTAACCTATTATGGCGAAGAATACCTGCCTACTTCTGAGGTAAATAAATATGGAATCAGTGTCGACAGCCTGGCCATGGAAATGGGATTTCAGAATGGCGATAAAGTGATTGGGGTGGACGGTATTTATGTAGAAGATTTTCAGAAAATTCCGATGAACATGATCCTCAACGAGGCTGGTTCAGCGCAGGTAATCCGCGATGGCGAAGAAGTGAATGTAATATTCCCTGAAGGTAGCCTGAATAAGTTAGTCAAGCATAAATCGCCACTTTTCCTGTCGGTTCGACTGCCATTTATTGCACAATCATTCTCCAAAGGATCTGTGGCGAAAGAAGCCGGAATGGAAGTGGGAGATACAATTATCGGCATCAATGGATTGGAAAAGAAATATTTCGCCGAATTCAGGGCTGAAATCATGCAGCATAAAAATGAAGAAGTAAATATTAGCGTCATACGTAATAGAGATACCCTGGATCTTGCCATGATGCTGGGTGAGGATGGCCTTCTCGGAGTGTTTCCTAAAAACGATATGAACGATTTCTTCGTATTAAATAAGAAAGAATACAATGTAATTGAAGCCATTCCCGCAGGGTTTAACAGAACCTGGGCCGGTATTGGCAATTACCTGAAACAGTTGAAATTATTATTCTCGCCGGAGGTAAAAGCCTACGAAAGTGTAGGAGGATTCATCATGATTGGCAGCATTTTCCCTGCAGAGTGGCATTGGGAAAGCTTTTGGCGACTTACGGCTTTCTTGTCGATCATGCTGGCCATTATCAACATCTTGCCCATTCCGGCTTTAGATGGTGGTCATGTACTATTTCTGATGTATGAGATCATTGCCAGGCGTAAACCCAGCGATAAATTCCTGGAATATGCCCAGGTAGTGGGCATGGTGATATTATTCAGCCTGCTGATTCTTGCCAATGGCAATGACATCGTCAAGCTGTTCAGGAATTAGTCTTCCACTTTTTCTTTAAGTGATTTAAACCCGTTGCCCAGTATTTCGTTGGCATTGATCACGGTGACAAATGCGCCAGGATCAATTTTGTTGATATAATCCTGCAGCATCACGGTTTCGCGGCGGTTTACTACCGTAAAGACGATCCTCCGTTCTACATTGCTGTACAATCCTTCGCCATGTAATAGTGTGCCGCCCCGGTTCAGGTCATTGATGATCTTATCCCTGATCTCCTGTGTTTTATCAGAAACGATCAGCAACACTTTGTCGTAATTGGCACCTTCCAACACCACATCAATCACCTTGCCGGTAATAAAAATAACGATGAGAGAATACAAGGGTATTTTCCAGTCCTGGAAAGCAAATAATCCCACAATGACAATAGCTGAATCAACAAGAATCATTAATTGTCCAACCGGTAATTTGGTGTATTTGCCAATAATCATGGCAATGATATCGGAACCGCCCGACGTAGCCCGCGATTTAAAGATAAGGCCCAGACCCAGACCCACAAACAGTCCGCCAAAAATGGATGACAACAAGGGGTCGCCTTCTACAAGGGGTTCTGTGCCGTAAAAATAGGTCAGGGTATCAACAAAAACGGCCGTCAACACGAAACCAACAACCGTTTTCACACCAAAACGTGGCCCTAACACTTTGATTCCAATAATGGTTAAAGGAATATCAAATGCCAGCGCTACCAATCCCACAGGTGTGCCAAATAAATGGTGCAATACAATTGAAATACCATACACCCCTCCGGGTACGATTTTATAAGGTGTAATGAACAACACAAAACCTGATGCGAGAATAAATGATCCGACTACGATAAGGCTGTAATGCAACAACCACCTTTTACTGAATATTTTGTCTTTTTGTAAGAATGCCATGATACTTGTCTTTAAAGGTTCTGTTCTAAAAAAGAGCGCAAAAGTAATCAGATTTTATCACCTCTTTGTACTTTTCGGCTTTAAATTCTTCCTCATTTTCTACAATGATTTGTAAGTAATCTTGTTAAATAACTGTTAAGTTTTCAGCGTGTTATCGTTCGTTGTTTAAGTTTGTTGCTGTTAATCAATAAAAA
>JAZBOW010000267.1:0-6451 GCA_036351335.1 Bacteroidales bacterium
CAGGCGTATATGTAGCCAGGATTTACACAGAAAAAGGCGTTATAACCAAACGTTTCGTTATCAACAGATAATGCAAACCAAAGGTTAACAACCTTGTATATTAAAGAAGGGCTGCCATTGCGCAGCCCTTTTTTTGTGCTATTTTTGCGCTTCATAAGTAAAAGAAAAACTTGATATCAGTCAATAACATAACAAAAGAATTTGGTGGCACACCCCTCTTTTCAGGCATTACTTTTAACCTGAACGACAAAGGCTGTGTAGGTTTGGCCGGAATGAACGGATCGGGTAAAACAACTTTATTGAAGATCATTGCCAATGAAATAAAGCCGGATACGGGCACCATCGCTTACCCAAATGATATCACCATCGGATACTTGCCTCAGGAAAAAGAGATCAATAGTTTAAAAAGTATTAAAGAGGAGACTTTAGATGCTTTTAAATTTATCAATAAACTAAATGCAAGGATTGCAGAACTAAATAAGGCCATTCAGCAAAGAACAGATTACCATTCTGATGCCTATGCGAAGCTACTGATAGAACTTGATGAACTGAATCATAAATTGCTTATTCATGAGCCTGACAAATTACTGGCCAATACTGAAAAAGTGTTGTTTGGTTTGGGTTTTAAGCAAAGTGATCTCGACCGGCCATTGACAGAATTTAGCTTCGGATGGCAAATGCGTGTGGAAATTGCCAAATTATTGCTCCTTAAACCTTCGTTATTATTACTCGATGAGCCTACCAATCATCTGGATATTGAATCTATTCAGTGGCTCGAAGAATTTCTGAGCAACTATTATGGCAGCATCCTGATTGTTTCTCACGACAGGGCATTACTGGATAATATCACCGGAAGAACTATCGAGATTACCAATGGAAAAATTTATGATTATAAAGTGCCTTATTCCAAGTATGTGCAGCTACGTGAAGAACGACTATCGCAACAAAAGGCAGCTTATAACAACCAGCAGGCTGAAGTAAGGCAGGTGGAACGGTTTATTGAGAGGTTCAGGTATAAGAATACCAAGTCGAAACAGGTCCAATCGCGGATCACCCATCTGGAAAAGCTTGACCGGGTTGAGTTGGACGAGATCGACCAGTCAGCTATTCATTTCACCTTCCCGCCCGCGCCACATAGCGGTAAAATAACCGTTGAATGCAAAAAGATAAGTAAATCCTATGAGGATAAGCATGTATTAGACAATATCAACCTTGAGATATTAAAAGGTGATCGAATTGCGTTTGTGGGCAAAAATGGAGAAGGCAAAACCACACTTGCCAAGATCATTGCCGGCAGGCTGGATCACTTGGGTGATATTAAACTAGGGTATCAGGTGCAAACAGGTTATTTTGCTCAAGACCAGTGGGAAATGCTGGACGCCGAAAAATCGGTTTTCGAAACGGTGGATGATATTGCAGTTGGAGATATCCGAACACGGCTCAAATCTATCTTAGGTGCATTTCTTTTCCAGGGAGATGATATTGACAAAAAGGTAAAAGTACTTTCAGGAGGTGAAAAATCACGTCTCTCACTTGCAAAATTGCTACTTACACCAAGCAATTTCCTGTTATTTGATGAGCCTACCAACCATTTGGACATGCGATCGAAAGACATTTTGAAAAATGCCTTGTTGCAGTTTACGGGTACCCTGGTTATTGTTTCCCACGACCGCGATTTTCTTGCTGGGCTGACATCGAAAGTGTATGAGTTCAGAAATAAAGGGATTAAGGAATACCGGGGTGATATTTTTGAATACCTGGAAAAGAGAAAACTGGAGGACCTGAAAGAGCTTGAAATTAAAGAGCGTTCGATAAATACGGATGAAAAATCAGTAAGTGATACAAAAATAAAGTGGGAGCAAAAGAAAGCTATTGAGCGAGAAAAGCGCAAATTGGAAAAGAAAATTACTGATCTTGAAAAAGATATGGGAAAACTTGAAATCGAACTTGAATCCGTCAATGCAAAACTTGCGGATCCTTCAAAGTATGAGGATGAAATTAGATCGGGCTCTTTATATAAAGAACACGATGAGTTGACCAGGAAAATCGAAGATGTGTATTCTGAATGGGAAAAAAAGCAAGTACAATTGGAAAAAATGCATGCGGATGAATAGCTATTTATCACGGTCGATCATGCGATGGGCCACATCCTTCAGTATCTCTTTATTGGTCTCTTCAATTGAAATTTCATCCAATTTTTTCATCCCTTCCAAATAATACCGGTCGATCAGCTGGTTTGTCAGTCGGTCGACTTTCAGCATTTCAAATATTTTTTTAACACGTTCTGTCTTATTATCATTTGAAATACCATTTGTATTGTAAAGGCTGATCAACTCATTTTTTGTTGATGCATCGGCCATTTCAAGTGCTTTGAGGTATAAAAAAGTTTTTTTATTGCTGATGATATCACCACCGGTTTTCTTGCCAAATACCTCTTCATCGCCGAAGGTATCCAGCAGGTCATCTTTTAATTGGAATCCCAATCCAATGTTAATCCCAAATTCGTATAATGCATTGGCATCTTTAATCTTTGCGCCACCTACCAGCGCCCCAATTTTTAAACTGGCTCCAAAAAGAACGGCCGTTTTCAAACGGATCATTTCAATATATTCATCAACCGATACATCATTTCGATTTTCATAATTCAGGTCAAACTGCTGCCCTTCGCATACTTCGATCGCTGTTTTACTGAATACGGAAAGCGTCTCCGGTAATATGTCAATTCTGGCTTGCTGCGCGTATTGGTATGCCAAGGCAAAAAGGGTATCACCCGAAAGGATGGCGATGTTTGCGTTCCATTTTTTAAACACAGTTTCCTCGCCTCGTCTGATTGGGGCGTTGTCCATAATATCATCATGAATTAATGTAAAGTTATGGAACAGTTCTATGGCAATTGCTTGCGAGAGGGCTTCCTCTTTTTTACCGCCAAATAGCTCACACGACATAAGTGTCAATATGGGCCTGATTCTTTTACCGCCAAGTCCTACCGTATAACTGATAGGTGCATATAATTCACCGGGCTCATGTCCGAAAGCCTGTTTATTGAGTTGATTCTCAAAATATCTGATAAGTTCTTCGTAGCCTCCCATAGATGTTAAAATGCTGATTTATTTAATAAGATCGAGGAGGTATTCGCCATAGCCACTTTTTAGCAGGGGTTCCGCTATGCGGGCAAGTTGTTCTTTATTGATAAAGCCACTGTGATAGGCAATTTCTTCGATACAACCGATTTTAAGCCCTTGCCTGTCTTCAATCACTTCTACAAACTGGGATGCCTGGATCAGGGAAGAAAAAGTGCCAGTATCAAGCCAGGCGGTGCCGCGTCCCATGAGGCCTACTTTTAATTTACCTTCATTAAGATAATATTTGTTCACATCTGTTATTTCATATTCGCCACGAGCACTTGGCTTCAAGTTTTTAGCTACCTCAACTACTGTATTATCATAAAAATAGAGGCCTGGAACCGCATAGTGCGATTTTGGATTTAATGGTTTTTCTTCAATGGAAAGGGCATTAAAATCTTTATCAAACTCCACCACGCCATATCTTTTCGGATCCTTTACATGGTAAGCGAACACCATACCTCCCTTGGGTTCAGTACATGTTTTCAATAGCTTCTGAAAACCTTGGCCATAAAAAATATTATCGCCCAGAATAAGCGATACAGAATCGTTACCAATAAATTCTTCACCCAGTACAAATGCCTGCGCCAGACCGTTTGGTGTTTCCTGTACTTTATAATAGAAATTACAGCCAATCTGGGATCCATCGCCCAGCAGTTTCTCAAAGTTGGGCAGATCCTGGGGTGTCGATATGATAAGTACATCCCTGATGCCTGCCATTAATAAAACCGATAAAGGATAATAGATCATCGGTTTGTCGTAAATGGGCATCAGTTGCTTGCTTACAGCTATGGTAAGCGGATGTAAACGTGTACCTGCCCCGCCGGCCAGTATAATACCTTTCATGCGTTTATATTTTTTTATACGTATCTTCTTTTTTATGATCCAGTTCTTCAACTACAAGTTCATCGAGTTCTACATCATCTTCCTCATCAAATACTTCAATATGAGGTTCTTTAAATGATTTGGTCAGTACTTTTTTGTCGAGTGTTAATAATAAGGACGGTAAGACGAACATATTTGAAAACAGTGCTACCACAAGTGTGAATGAAACCAGATAACCCAATGCTTCGGTGCCGCCAAATGTAGATAAGGTAAATATCAGGAATCCGAAGAAGAGAATAATGGCTGAATACACCATGCTGTAACCGGTTTCTTTAAGCGCTTCGAGTATCGAAACTTTAATATTCCAATTTGTATGTTTGAGATGCAAGCGGTATCTCGACAGATAGTGAATGGTATTATCCACGCTGATACCCAGTGCTATACTGAAAATCAGGATGGTTGATGGTTTAATGGGTATATCAAAAAATCCCATCATGCCCGCGGTGAGTACCTGCGGAATAATGTTAGGAATCAATGAGATCAAAATCATCCTTACAGAAGAAAAAATTAGCGCCATCAGGAGTGTAATAATGATCACTGCAAGCCCAAGGCTCATAAATAAATTCTTTACCAGGTAGTTGGTTCCCATCAGGAAAACAACACTGGTGCCGGTCAGGCCCACTTCATACTTTTCTGGAGGAAAAATACGGTCTACTTTTGGTCTCAGGTCAGTAATGATACGTTCAATGTCGTTGGTACCAATATTAGCCAATTGTATAGATACACGGGTTTTTGAGAGGGTTGAATCGACAAAGGCATTGAGGATGGAGGTTTTGTTATGTGCATCTAAATTTGGCACATAAGAAAGAATGAAATTCTTTTCCTGGTTATTTGGTAACGAATACATATCGGGGTTTCCCCTGTAAAATGCCTGTTTCGCGGATTTAACTACCTCAACAACAGAAACAGGTTTTGAAAATTCGGGGTAAGTGGCAAGTGTATCCTGCAATTGGTCAAGTTTTCGTAAGAATGAAGTATTTAAAATACCCCTTTTCTTTTTCGTGTCAACCGTAATTTCCAGCGGCATGACTCCTTTAAAATTTTGCTCAAGAAAAATCATGTCTTTGTAGAGCTTGCTCTTTTTAGAAATGTCGTCAACAATATTGCCTGTTGTTTTTAATTGCGTAATACCAACAATGCCGCCGGTAAAAAAAATAATGGTGATGATATATATAACTGTACGATGGTTTTGGACGATATAAAGAATTCTTTCAATAATCTTGCTGATAAGGCTTTTTTCGAGGTGCCGCATATGCTTCGGTTTGGGAACCGGAAAGAAACTGAAAAGAATAGGTAAAAGGAATAGTGTAAGTAAATAGGCCACAAAAATATTGATGGAGGCAATAATACCGAACTCCACCAGCATTTCATTACTTGTAATTGCAAATGCTGCGAAGCCAGCAGCAGTGGTAGCATTGGTCAGCAGGTTGGCATTCCCAATCCGGGAAATCATTCTTGAAAGCGCTTTTACTTTATTTCCATGTTCCCGAAATTCGCTTAGGTATTTATTGAGTAAAAAAATGGAATTTTCTACTGCGATTACGATTAAGAGCGGCGGCAGAATCCCTGTAAGAATAGTGACCTTATAGCCAAATAACACGATGGAGCCAAGCACCCAAATTACTGCAATAACTACAACAATCATAGCCAGCAAGACAGCACGCCCTGACCGGAAAAGAACAAATAATAATACAGATGTTATTAGCAATGAAAGAAAAACAAACAATAACAATTCATCCTGTATTTTTTTGGATGTAACTGTTCGTATGTAGGGTAGTCCTGAATATTTAACATCAAGGGTATGTTGTTCGCCAAACTGGTCAATCCTGGTTTTAAGGTCTCTTATCAGTTGAATTCTGGCTTTTGAGTTGAGGATTTCTTTTGTGAGGGTGATCATCATCAGGCTCACATCGGTTTCCTTGTTGAATAGCCGTCCATCATACAGATGGAGGTCGTATACGGTCTGTCTTATGGAATCGATAGTTTGTTGGCGGGAGGGTTTTTCAGGTACGATAGATTTAAAATCAAACTTTTTAAGACTGTCGTTTCGTGTCAGATTGTATATCCTTGCTACCGATAATACATCCTTAACGCCATTCATCTCCAATACATCGTAACTGAGGTCGTACCAATCGTTAAAATGATCCATTGTAAACAGGTCAGGATCCTGTATTGCTACAAAAATCACGCTGCCATCCTGCCCAAATTGCTTTTTAAACTCTTCATATTCAATAGTTATTGAATCGTCTTTAGGCAGCATACGAGCCATTTCGTACGACATCTTTATCTGGCTACCTTCATAGGCCATAAAAGCCGTTACTAATCCGATAAAAATAAGAATCTGAATTCGGTTTCTAAGGATAAATCTTACCAGGAATTGCCACATAAACCCGCTCTTGCAGTTTTAAAAAAGAAAGCTAAAATATGATTTTTCTCAATCAATC
>JAZBOW010000268.1:0-3621 GCA_036351335.1 Bacteroidales bacterium
GAAAATGATTGAAAATTGGGAATATCCAGCGCGTTGCATCATACGATTATTGGGATGGGTATATTTCAACCCGCCGGGTGCAAGCCCACCCTGCGGGTTCATAAAAACCGGTAACAGATATTTTAGTTTAAAAGAAGATATGGAAAAAGGGCACAAGTTCATCCAGCGCGCTTTGCCACGCTTAAACTTGCGCCAGTTGGGGGGCTAGTTGGGGGAGAAAGCTAGGACACGATTTTTTTACATTTGCTGTTTATACCCAGGGCACAAGTTCATCGAGCACACTTTGCCACGCTTAAACTTGCGCCAGTTGGGGGGGGAGAAAGCCAGGACACGATTTTTTTACATTTGCTGTTTATACCCAGGGCACAGGTTCATCGAGCACACTTTGCCACGCTTAAACTTGCGCCAGTTGGGGGCCTGGCCACCTATAAACTTGCGCTAGTTGGGGGCTTACAAAAACCGGTAACAGGTTTTTTAGTTTAGATGATATTATGGAACCAAGGCACAAGTCCATCTAACCCTACTTATCCATGCTTAGACTTGCGCTAGTTTGGGTCATTTAGAATCAAAAAAAGCACACTACAAAGTATGCTTTTTCAAAATTTCCAGATAAAAAATTAAATACCTTTTTAGAAAAAAAGAATAAAGTTTACTTTTGGTTTTTAATGGATATATTTTCCAATACTTTGTTTTCCTGTTTTTTTATTTTTTGTGATTTTAATAACATTCGATCAGGAGCTGGTTGAAACCGTTGACTGTTGTCAGAAACCCTTATTCTGCCATCCTTTAAAATAATTTCATCATTTGCTCTTGTTGCTACAATTTGCCATGAGAATGATACATTTGACCTCCCATTTTGTAGTTCAATAACATCAAACCCTAGGGCCGACTTATTGGTTACATAAACCCCGTTGCAATCGCCTTCAAGAGTGATAAATACTTTTAGAGGGTGACTTTCACTGACATTAATGTTTTTGGAAAAGTTTGGGTCAATTGATATATGGGCTTTGCCATTGCTAAGTCTGCCTATTCCAAAATCTTGAAATAGCACCTCTGGTGCTTCAGGGCAAGTCATTGTGATTAATTCGTTATCTACACTTTTAACAATTGTACTAACAGAGCCGTTTCCAAGAATTTTTCTAGCAGTATAACTAGGAAACCCTTGCCATCCACCAACATAAGCATATGCACCATCATTTTCGAAATAACCACCATAGCCATTCCATCCTGTTGTTGTAGCTGTTCCATACACCCCTATTTCATCACCAGTAAAAGCGCCTCCACTTCCACCTGTAAGCACAGATGGGCTTCCAATACCGTTACCAACACCAATTACTCCGGTACCTGATGAAGAGTTAATACCCCATGCAACAACTCCGGTTTCATCACCAGTAAAGGCGCCACCGCTACCATCGGTTAATAGATAAGTAGAACTAACATCATTTCCAGAGGCTAAAACGCCAGTTCCTGTTGTGCTTTGTCCGCTAGCAAAAATTCCATCATTTCCTGTTGTCGCAATCCCAGCAGAATGATTATTGAGTGTTGTAGGTGTGATACCGCTACCAGCAGCGATGAGCCCCCAACCACTTGAGTTCAAATTGATAGCTCTAACACCAGAACCATCGGAATTATCAACAAGACCGAATAAACCAATTCCACTGCCACTAGCCTCTCCATATACTGCAACTCCATTTACGGCATACCCATTAATTGCCCAATTGGTTCCAGTAGCAAATGAGGAAAAAATGTCACCAGCAAAAGGAGTCAGACTATGTACAGCAACTGCGCCAGTTGCTGCATCAATATAAAAAACGTCATTGTTTGAGTTATCTTTCACATGAAGGGTAGCATCGCTGTTGGCATCAGATCCATCATTGTTTATGGCTACCTGCCCTTGTATTGTCTGGGTCAAAACGAAAGCAATTAGTGTAAAAACAAAAGTAAATTTTTTCATGGTTTTATTTTTTAATCTTTAATTATTTCAATATGAATACTTTTTCAGTGAACATATTTTTAGTTGTCTCAACAGAAACAACATAATAACCGGATTGCCCGGATACAAATATTTTATTCAGGGTTTGCTGAGGAAGTTTGCCATTGTAAATGGTTTGTCCCATTAAATTGTGAATGCTTATTTTTTTTAATGCCTCGTCCGAGTTGTTCAGCACATAGGCATAATTTCCGTACCCGTATATTTTAACAGTTTCTGTATTGTTATTTATCGGGTCTTCAAAAATGCTTGTAGGGCCAAAGAAATAAATGTTAAACCTGTGCCTTTCATCTTCGGGTATGGCTGTAAAGCTATATTGAAATCCATCATTTGAAACGGATATCAATCTTTCTTCAGTTTGTAAATCCTCCAGCCAGATCTCTGTTTCGCCGTTAAAACTTTCAATTCCCTCAAATGTAAAGGTATATTCGGCATTTTCGCCACAATCAAAAAACACAGGGACCGTTGTCTCTCTGTTGTACAAATTATCTTCAGGAAGCATATTAATGGACAATTCCGATCCGTCCTCTGCTATACTTCTAATCATGGTGGCGCTCGCATTGATACTGTTCCATTTCAGCATATCATATTCGTCAAGATTATGAGATGCGTTATCGATAAATCTTATGAAAAGTTCGTCTTTAAATCCAATACTACCTCCTTCCACATACATAGACAGTTCGTTCGGATTTGTTTCTCTGAAAGGCACCGTACTGTGTACTTTTTCGTTGTTATTAAATGTTACATTGCCGTTGTTATTTCTTGTAACAACAAAAAATGCCTGGCCGTATTGTATATATTGGGATGCACCTGTACCGTTTGTTCTTGCCAAATAGTTACCTCCTGAAGCGCTCCACATCCTGTATTTGGAGAAAATGCGTGTTGCATTATCGCTCGCAAACTGGTCAAAATCAATGGCCGAAGGAAAAGGATTGCTTAGTAATTCATATGGGTTTCCTACATTATATGTGATATTGTAAGTAATATTGGTATTGCCAATGGGGTAACCTTCCATATACATAATGTCTGACCCTGCAACACCATTCGTCAGAGCTAAACCCTTACCCAAAGGCACTTCATGCCAAAACGGCCATACATTCACCCATGGTGTAGCTGGGTCATTCGTGTCAATTGAAGCATCATATTCATAAGCATAAGTATCAAGATAGGTCATATTAAATTGCTGGAGACGTACTGAATTGTTATACCCAGTAGTGGTATCTTCCACCGGAGCGCCAACAAAATGCATGTAGTATAAGGTGTCACTACCATTTGTTAACCCTGTTATGTATGATTGAACTTCCATACTGCCTTTATTGCTTGGATCTACATTAACATCACCATAAACAATATAGGAACCGCGGGGAGAACCTGAAGCCGTGCTGGTTTCCACAACAATGGCCCTTCGTGCGCCATCAAGTGTAAGGTCTTGGGTAGTTGTTACCGTTGCTTCAGGTTTTATAATGAGTCCTTCTGTATAAGACACTTCCAGATCACCACCTATCCCCAAATGTGTATCAGCATGCACAATGACATGTGAGCCGGATATGTTCATCCCAAATTGGCCAATTGACACAAAAGGCATGAAAGTCATTATCAGGAGTAGTGTATAAAGTTTTTTCATAGCTATA
>JAZBOW010000269.1:0-3258 GCA_036351335.1 Bacteroidales bacterium
TTCTTTTCATTGAAATCAGGTTACTCGATTTTATTGATGTCTTTCTTGTAGCGGTGTTGCTTTTTGGCTTATACCGGATGCTAAAAGGCACGGTAGCTATCAGTATTATTATCGGGCTTGTGGGTATGTTCATGTTCTGGAAAATATTTGATGCATTGCAGATGGAACTGTTATCTCAAATATTAGGCGCATTTATAAGCGTGGGATTGGTGGCGTTGATCATCATATTTCAACCCGAGATCAGGCAGTTTCTCCTTGCCTTAGGCAGACCAAGAATCATCAATAAATACAGCAAGAGTTTGCCATTTCTGAATACGATTTTTCATGAAAAGTACGAGATCAACCTTGATGCTATCGTTACCGCTTGCCGTCATATGTCTGATCAAAAAATGGGCGCACTCATTGTAATGACCCGGCAAAATGAATTGTACCAGATATTAGCTACAGGTCAAGCTGTCGATTCACGGGTATCTTCTTCCTTACTCGAAAATATATTTTTTAAGAACAGTCCGTTGCACGATGGTGCTGTTATTATCACCAACAACCGGATTAAAGCTGCAGCGGTGATTCTGCCCATCACCAAGCAAAAGGTTTCCAAACGTGCGGGCTTACGCCACAGGGCAGCTCTCGGTATCACTGAAATTTCAGATGCAGTTGCTATTGTGGTTTCTGAAGAAACGGGTAAAATATCCTATTGTGTGGATGGCGAACTGTATTATAATATTGACGCCTCGGTATTACAGATGCGTTTGAATACAGATATGGGACTGAAAGTTAGCGATAAAAAAGAGTAAGGTTTACAAAGTATAATCGACAACAGCCGTTTTTTCCATTACCTTCTTCAAATAATCAAGTACTTCCTGGTGGGCCGGATGGATACGATAGGCATTCAGTCCGGTTTCATTTTCAAAGTCAGCGGTCAGTACAAGGTCGAATGCGGTTGGTTTTGTGCTGATATTGAGGCCGACGTCCATGGTATACAAGGAAGGAATCTCGCTTTTTAAATTCTCAAGCATCATTTTCAATTTTGCCGCTTCTTCATCTTTTGTCATGCGATCTTTGAACTGGATCATTACAATGTGTCGTAGCATAATTATGTGGTATTAGAAATTGAAAAAGCCCATTATTGCTAATAGGCTTTTTAAATATAATTTGATCATTTTATTTCAACACTTCTGCCATTTTTTTGCCAATATCTGCCGGTGAATCCACCACATGCACACCACAATCCTTTAAAATGGCCTTTTTGGCATCGGCTGTATCCGCTTTTCCACCGATTATGGCACCGGCATGGCCCATGGTTCGTCCTGGAGGGGCGGTTGCGCCGGCAATGAATCCTACCACCGGTTTGTTGCCATGTTCCTTAATATAATAGGCTGCATCTGCTTCCATATTGCCGCCAATCTCACCGATCATCACTATACCTTCCGTTTCCGGATCATTCATAAATAATTCGACAGCATCTTTGGTGGTCGTTCCAATAATGGGATCACCTCCTATGCCGATCGCTGTGGTTTGGCCAAGTCCGGCTTTGGTCAACTGGTCTACTGCTTCATAGGTAAGGGTTCCTGAGCGCGACACGATCCCTACCCTGCCCTTGCTATGAATAAAACCTGGCATGATACCCACCTTGGCTTCTCCGGGAGTAATCACGCCTGGACAGTTTGGCCCTACGAGCCTGGCATTTTTACCCTTCAGGTATTCTTTTACATGCACCATATCTTCTGTTGGAATTCCTTCGGTAATGCAGACGATCACACCTATGCCAGCTTCAGCAGCTTCCATGATCGCGTCCGCTGCAAAAGCAGGTGGCACGAAAATAACTGATACATTTGCAGATGTTTGATCCACTGCATCTTTCACCGTGTTAAAAACCGGTTTTCCAAGATGCGACTGGCCGCCTTTTCCGGGCGTAACACCGCCTACTACCTGGGTTCCGTAATCGATCATCTGGGTTGCATGAAATGTACCTTCGCTACCGGTAAATCCCTGGACTATAATCCTGGAATCCTTGTTGACTAAAACGCTCATTGAACTTCTTTTTGTGGTAAAATAAGTGGCTTCAAAGATACGACCTTTTGGTTTGCTGTAAAAATATATGCTAATTTTGTTTCTGACGAAAACATTACGACACATGAACCTCTCCATATCTGCTTTTTCTAAATCCAACACCATTTGTGCCATTGCCACACCTCCCGGCACCGGGGCGATTGCGGTAGTTCGTCTTTCAGGACCGGAAAGCCTTTCAATTGCTCAGCATTTCTTTATACCCACTGGTGCTAAATCAGCAATAAATACCATGAAAAGCCATAAAATGCATTTTGGGAAATTTATATATGAAGACCGTATCATTGATGAAGTGCTGCTGACGTATTTTAAATCGCCTCATTCATACACCGGTGAAGATTCGGTGGAGATTTCATGCCATGGTTCGGAGTTCATTCAGCAGAAAATCATAGAATTATTATTGGATTCGGGTGCTCGACTGGCCGATCCTGGCGAATTTACCATGCGTGCCTTTTTAAATGGTAAACTAGATCTTTCTCAGGCCGAAGCTGTGGCCGACCTGATCGCTTCCCAGTCAAAATCGGCACACCGATTGGCATTGAACCAAATGCGCGGAGGATTTTCAGAAAAGATTAAAGAACTTCGCGATAAATTGTTGCAGTTTACAGCGCTTATTGAGCTGGAACTCGATTTCAGCGAAGAGGATGTGGAGTTTGCCGACCGGACTGCATTGCACAAACTACTTCAGCAACTGAAGAGCGAATTAACATACCTGATATCTTCGTTTAAAGTTGGCAATGTATTAAAAACAGGAATTCCGGTGGCGATTATTGGCAAACCCAATGCCGGAAAATCAACCTTGCTGAATGCGATATTGAATGAAGAAAAAGCCATCGTTTCGGAAATACCGGGCACCACCCGCGATGCGATTGAAGACACCATCATTATCGATGGTTATCGTTTCCGGTTTATTGATACGGCCGGATTACGTCAATCAGAAGACATGGTAGAGAATATGGGTATTGGCCGAACCTACGACAAAATGGAACAGGCCACCATAATCCTTTACATCTGTGATATCAGCCAGGCCGGCAAGAATGAACTGGAAGATGTACTAGAGGAATTTAAAAAATATATAGAAGACGAAGACAAGCATTTTATTTTGGTTGCCAATAAAATTGACCAGTTGAATGAGATACCTGCACACCTGAAAGAAATGCTGGAACTGGAGACTGTTTTTGTGTCAGCCAA
>JAZBOW010000270.1:0-4326 GCA_036351335.1 Bacteroidales bacterium
CCGATAATTCGGGAATTGACCCGGTTGATGCACTGAATGATAATAATTATGCATCTGTTTATGAAGAGGAATTAAATACCAATTCATTACTTTTAACAAGTGATAAAGTACAATTGGTGCCCGGCAATACCTACGCATTTTTTGTACAGGCAATTTCACTCGACCAGTTATATTATTTTAATAACGATGGCGTAAGTGAGGCTTGTTGGTTTACGTATATTGGCGATTCTGAAATTATTGGAGATACGATTGATACAAATTTTGATATTTCAGATTTTATCGATCAGTTCGAATTGATTCCAAGTACGAAGGTTAGTGGCAGGTTGTTCTATAAGGTGCCGGAATCCGGTGCAACTCCCATGTCATATACACCTCCCGATCAGCAAACAACAACAGAGAATCAGCAGATTCCTGCGGGAAATCAAGGATATAGCTATTCTGAAATAAACACAACAGCTATTGGATACACCGGAAATGCTAATTATAATCAAATTGGATTTGTGAATACGGATGATTTGTCCCCCATTCAGGGGATAACCGGAACACCACCATTTGGACGGGGTACATTGCATAAAAGCACAGAAAGCATGGAAAGAACCAATCCCCTGGCAAATACGCAAGTGCGCTTGGTTGTTCGTTTGGGCGTGTTTGATCATGGTCCCGGTTTTCCGACTTTTGTTGTTCAGCCTGAAGGTAAAGTTTCCGGAAGGGGACCTGTTTCAGGAGGATTTGCAGCTCCGCAATTAACCGATATCGAAGGAAATGTAGTGCCGTTTTATATGCTCCAATACAATATAGTTCTTGATGTGACAGAAACGGATGAAAATGGAAATTTCTCATTCGATTTTCGAAGCAAGTTTATCACAGCTCCTTGCCAGGTGAATAAGATTTCCGGGCATACGGATATATATGACACGGGAAATCCTCTTGAGATAGCCATTAATGATCTGACAAACCCTGTAATCAATCCTGTTGATTTTCTTTTTGATGGATTCGTCACCCCAAATTTATCTGGGGAACAGATGCAGACCATGGGACTTAATTACACATCTGAAAGTAGTTTGGGTTATATCTGCTTGAAAGTGGAGGTGGTGAATCAAAAGTTCTGCTCCCCCGATGTGGATATTTTTGCCTTGCCGGGCGACCAAATTGAACTCGGAAACCAGGTAGCGAAATTAAAAACATATAACGCGGCCATTACGGTTAAATCCGATGGAACCACACCTCAGCAAAATGGCCCTGATAAGGGTATTGCCGGAGCCGATATAATGGTATTGAGGGATGTACAGAATCTTGATAATGAGCATCCAATAGTATTAAAAGAAGAAGGGCAACAACTGGATACTCAAACCTATAATAATTATGGTGAATTTGATAATGTTTGTATCGACGAAACCCTGGAAGACGGTACCTTGCTTTTTAAAAACCTGGTGAAATACTGGACGTTTACAGATAATGAAAGTCCTTATCTTATTAGCATTGCCACGCGCAAAGAGAACGTAGATTTGGCTTATGACAATACGATATTTAACTATGAATCTAAATTTGAGTTCTTCCCAACAATTCCTGAAAATAATGCACACTATTATTCTAATATCCCTATTGTTTGTAACAATGCATATCAACCACCAACCTTGCCCTTTACCTATGTATTAAAACCAAAATTGCCTGAAATCAAAGGACGCGTCATGGCGCAAAGCAATATGGAGAATGTAGGTATCCCAAATGCCTACATCATTCTGTTTAAACAAAATGAATATGAAACATTGGATTTCCTCGCTAATTACAATTATTCAGATGTTAATGCTTTTCCCTGGCCAAATAGCAGTGAATTTCAAATTGAAAGGGAAATGCTGACCAATGAATCCGGTTTTTTCCGTTTTGATAGTTTGCCTGTTTATACAGATGCTAATAATATAATAAGGGGCCCGTACAGGCGGATGATGATTATCAAAGAAGGCTATAAAACTAAAATCATAAATCCTTTTGGGGAAACACCATACAATTTAAATAACGGCCAACTTCTTGATTTAGTAGATATAAACATGGAGGTTAATGATTCCCTTAAAGGCACCATCGTGAATGAAGACGGTGAGCCCATAAAATCATATGTGCGCCTACTGGAAGATGGGCCGTATTATGTGACATACCGGAGGCAAGTCCCTTATTCAGGGCCGCGACCGCAGGATTTTGATTTGCCAATGGAGCAAACCGGAAACCGGATAGAAATTCAACCCCTTTCCAGCCAGTATTTTACACGGGAAGTTGAGGTAAATACCCTTCCAAATGAACGACAGACGTTTATTGTATATAAGAGACTTCACCGTTTGCATGTAACGGTGATAAATCAATTGCAGGAAGTCATCCCGGATGCTAATATTGTAGTAGGTGATAGTCTTGCCTATGGTAAAACAAATGCCAATGGCGTATTTACAGCCAATTTCGCGTCGCCGGATGAGCAATTCGTATTGAAAATTACTGCTGCAGATCATGCACCTCATCAGTCGGTCATAACCATACCGGCATCAGATCATGCCAATCCGCGATTTATTACCTTACAACCTGCATTTCACATTTTTGGCTTTATCAGTGATGCCCAAACCAAAGAAAAAATTCCCCTGGCAAAGGTGTATACCGAGCTTCAAAATACGGATGGACATCACCTGTACCTGGAAACAGAAACAAACAACGAAGGGTATTACACGCTTGATGGCATTCCGTGGGACACCCGTCAGTTGAAATTGCATATTGTTAAAAGTGGCAACAGCCCAAGCTATATAGGCCGCATTGCTGAAATCGGTGTAGCGCCACATAATATGGAATATTATAACTTCGAATTGTTTCATATTGACGGTTGGGATTTAACTGAAATACTTGGATTTCCGATGCAGGCAGAAGATTTTACCCTGCAATCAAATCCTGACAGGGCCATCATCAAAGGCTATATTTACAATTTACCGACAACCATCGGGTACCGTGCGCAGGAAGCAAATACAAAAGTACCGTTTACATCGCTCCTTGTTGAAAAGCAGGATAACGGAAACATAATTCCGGTGTCTGCTTACATTACATTGGATGAAATTAAAATTCCGTTAAAGGTGAATGATATTTTCACGGGAATGTTGTCGCAGGAGCGGCCGGCATGTAATTTCATGCTGCCATACAAGAAGTTGAAACTTTGGAAATTGAGTGAGAGCCAGGGGCAGATTAAAGGTGCCGTAAAACTTGACCTGGAATCTTTCCGCTTTGCCTATAATTTTGATGGTAGTTTTTATGTGGGTGATAATACAACTGCCTACTCAAGTACCGTCTTTAAATCCAATATGGGCAATTCTATACAGTTAAACAGACGGCATGTCTTCAATATCAATTGTCAAAATGAAGTGGTTCCTGTGCAGGGATACTCGGTTTTTGGTTTTACTGCTGATGCAGATCTGGAGCATTCAATTATTGAAGGAAATAAAATCAGTCTCAAAACCATTTTGCATACCAGCATACCGATGGGTGAGAATCCTGTATTGGATTTAAAATTGCCAATTGGCGATATCGTAATCAGGCAGAACCAGATCAATATTGTAAAAGCTGCTGCAAATGAAATGAATTTTATGCTGGAAAAATGGGAAGTGATTGCAAAGAAAGAGTGGGAGTTTAATATCAACGAAGAAGCCATCATCCTGCCCGAGGTATTGATCAATTCCCAAAAAGGATTCAGTGCCACGGTTAAAAATTTAAGGGTTAGGCCGGATGCATTGCGCGAAGGAGAGGTTTCATTGCAGGGCGGACTGAATTTGGGCGGCATTGTGCCATTGGTGTTGGCAAATGGATTGGAACCCAGGTTTAATTACGACGCAGGCATTGGTCACTATCGAATCAGTTTAGTAGGAACCACGGGTGGCAACGCTGCTGCCTACTTAGACGGATTGCCTGAAACGTCAGGAAAACTGGAATTTGAGTCGGTAGGTTTATTAAGTAATGATGAAAATGCACTGACCATTAATAAACAAATGCGCTTCTTTGATATTATTGATATAAATGTCAACTCAATGATGTCCGGCAATGGATTCTTCAAACTTTCCGGAAGCCCGGCTCAGGGGTTTATCCCGGGTTTTGTACCTAACGATGCCATCATTACCTATACCAGGCCGGCTAATAAGCTAAAAATAAGAATGGATCGATTGCAGGGAGCTGTCGATTGCAGTGACAATGTGCTGTTCAGGCTTGATCAGGTAAATAAAGATTTGGATGAGGAAAATCCGGATATCCAACAGCTCGGCACAGGGGAATATGCCATCTATGGCGATTTTATCGTATCACCTTCTGCCAACG
>JAZBOW010000271.1:0-2547 GCA_036351335.1 Bacteroidales bacterium
TGATTTGTCAAGATTTGCTGATAACTTAAAAGGATTTTCAACTGGGAAAAGCGTACTTACAAGAACATATTTTGAAAAGTTAGATGGGATCACCGTTCCTGCAAAATCTCCATTGATTGTGGAGTTACTAAAATAAAGCCCCGATTAACCCCTTAAAAGGGGGATATGGGATTCAAAAAAGAGAAATGCGATAAACAAATGATAAAAAAAACAAGCTTACTCATATTCATAATGTTACTTGTAATGGGCAATGTCTTGGCACAAATCGCCTGGCTTGAGCCATCTGACCCCACACCCATTGAATCAGTTACAATCACTTACAATTCAAACGAAGGTAACAAGGCTTTGGCTGGCTATGAAGGAACGGTTTATTTGCATACAGGTGTGATCACACAAAACAGCATTGATGGCGGCGACTGGAAACATGTCGTTGGAAACTGGGGTGAGGATGATGAACGGGTGAAGATGACATCAGTCGGTAATGGTATACATCAATATCAGTTGGTGATCAATGATTTTTATGGACTTCGACCAGACGAAATACCACAACAACTGGCATTTGTTTTTCGCAGCGTTGACGGGGCAAAAGTGGGCAAAACCGAAAATAATGAAGACATTTTTCTAAATGTAAATGGATACAGACCACCTGAAAAGGAGCAAGCGAGTTACCTGTATGAAACAAGAAAATACCTGACACATTTTATAGAAGACAATACATTGATTACGCAAACCGATCATGGACTGGTGCAGATCATCCCATATACCAATCGCATCATTGAAGTCAAGCATTTCGCTGGTGATCAGCTTACAATTGATTCTTCTGTCGCCGTTATTTTACAACCCAAAAATGTAAACTTTCAAATTGTCGATAGCATCGATTATCTGCAATTTCATACCGATAACCTGAAATTAGTGCTGTACAAAAATCCATTTAGCATTTCCTTTATCTATCAGGATGATACCATTCTTGAGGAAGAAAGAGGCTATTTCAGCAGAACTGATAATACGGGTGTAAGGTTTAAGATAGATGATGATGAAAAAATATACGGTCTTGGGGAAAGAGCCAATGCTTTAGACCTTACAGGAGCTAAATACAATCTTTATAACCGGCCCAAATATGGATATGAAATTGGTGCCAGAAACCTGAATTATTCAGTTCCACTTGTGGTTTCATCAAAGAAATATCTGCTGTTTTTCGATAACCCTCAGAAAGGTTATGCCGATATTGGAGAAACTGAAAACGGAATTTTAGAATGGGGTGCTATTGGTGGTCTTATGAAGTACACGCTCATTGCCGGAGATGATTTTAAAAGTCTGTCGAAAGATTATGCCACTTTAACCGGTTTTCAACCATTACCACCTCGTTGGGTACTCGGAAATCTGCAATCCAGGATGGCCTACCGGACGCAATATGAAACGGACTCCATTGTGACACTCATGCAGGAAAAAGATTTTCCGATGGATGCCATCATCCTCGATTTTTACTGGTTTGGCGATAGTATCCTTGGAACACTCGGCAGGCTGCGGTGGTACAAACCCAACTGGCCTGAACCTGAACAGATGATTAAAAAATTTAAGAATGAGGGGGTAAAAACGATTTTAATTACAGAACCTTATATTCTCGATTCTATTGATAATTTTCAAATTGCTGCCGAAAAAGGCATCCTGGCAATGGACAGCCTGGGAAATCCATATATCAATTATGGTTTTTATTTCGGTAATGGCGGATTGATCGACATGTTTAATCCTGCTGCTGGCGAATGGTTCTGGGAAAAGTATAAAGAGCAAATGGAAAAAGGCGTAGCCGGCTGGTGGGGCGATTTGGGTGAACCCGAAAGCCATCCGTCCGATATCTATCATATCAATGGCAAAGCCGATGAAGTACATAATATCTACGCGCATTACTGGCATAAATTCCTGTATAAAAAGTTCAGGGAAGACTATCCGGATCGCAGGCTATTTAACCTCAACAGGGCAGGGTATGCCGGTTCGCAACGTTATTCCATTTATCCGTGGACGGGCGATGTGTCACGCAGTTGGGGCGGGTTTCAGGCACAACTTCCATTGATGTTGCATATGAGTTTAAGTGGTTTGCCTTTCATTCACTCAGATGCCGGTGGATTTGCACAGGGCACCAAAGATGAAGAATTATACACCCGGTGGCTTCAAATGTCATGTTTCTCACCTATCCTGCGTCCTCATGGATCGGGTATTCCTTCCGAGCCTGTATATTTCAACGACACAACACAGCGGATTGTAAGATCATTCATGAATCTCAGGTACCAATTACTACCTTATATTTATACATTGGCTTACGAAGCAAATACGGAAGGAACGCCCATCGTCAGGCCGCTTTTTTATGAGTTTCCTGAAGATAGTATAACCTATGATTTAGTGAATGAATATATGTTTGGCGAAAATATTTTGGTGGCTCCGGTTATCGAACAGGGCAAGGAAATCATACAAGTGTACCTGCCGTCAGATGCAAATTGGTACGATTACTGGGATAATGATTACTACAAAGGCGGACAATGGATTGAAATGAAA
>JAZBOW010000272.1:0-9757 GCA_036351335.1 Bacteroidales bacterium
ATCAGGAAGCCATAAATGTACATTCCTTTCTTTGTTTGTGTAGCTGTCACCGGGTCAGTAGCCATAAATACAGCCCCAAAAGCAAAACCTCCCATAATCAGATGATAATGTGCAGGCAGGTTCATATAATCATTCAATCCCCATAGATTGAAAAGAAGTCCCATGATATAACCACCGGCAAATACGGTGAACATAATGCGCCAGTTGCCAATGCCAGTCGCAAGCAGAATGACGGCACCTACCAGAATAAACAGCGTAGATGTTTCACCATTCGAACCAGGAATAAATCCCATGAACATATCATATACAGAAGGCAGGTTCTCAAATTTCCCCACGAGCGCATCTCCAAGTGGTGTTGCTCCTGAGAATGCATCTGCTTTATCAGCAATCCATACTTTGTCACCAGAGATGTCTGCCGGGTAGGCAAAAAACAGGAAAGCTCTTGCCAGCAATGCAGGATTTACGATGTTCATACCCGTTCCGCCAAATACTTCTTTTCCAAAAATCACAGCAAATGCCACAGCAATGGCCAATTGCCATAAGGGTATTTCGGGCGGTACGATCATTGGAATTAGCAATCCGGAGACGAAGAAGCCCTCATTCACTTCGTGATGCCTGATTTGGGCAAATACTATTTCAAGGCCCAGACCTACGCCATAAGAAACCACAAGAATAGGCAGCATTTTTAAAAACCCATACCAAATGTTGTTCCATAGGGTCGTGCTCTCACCTACCGATAAATAATGCAGGTTACCGATGTTCCACATGCCAAATATCAATGCCGGTATAAGTGAGATGAATACGATGATCATGGTACGTTTCATATCAATGGCATCGCGTATGTGGGCGCCTTTTTTTGTAACCGTATCCGGAACAAATAATAAGGTTTCCACTGAATCGAACATGGAATGTAATTTCTCCAATTTCCCACCTTTTTCGAAATGGGGTTTTTGTTTATCTATAAAATTCCTTAACGCTTTCATGCGGTATACTTCTGAATTTATTTTAACTCATTTCCTGACGCATCAGGTCTAAACCCTTACGCACAATTTGCTGAATATTTGTTTTCGACGTGTCGATTACTTCACACAAAGCAAAATCTTCATCATCGATTTCATATATACCCAATTGCTCCATCAGGTCTATATCTTCCACTAAAATGGATTTGATCAATTGTAAAGGATAAATATCAAATGGGAATACTTTCTCCAGCTTTCCAGTCATCACATAGGCTCTTTTACCACCGTGTTGATTTGTATCAAGCCTGAATTTTTTATTAGGGGAAAACTGTGAAAGAAATGTACTTGAAAAGCTGAATTTATTCAGGCCGGGTTTGATCCATCCGAAAAACTCATAATAATCGCCTTCGGGAATAACTGTTACCAGTGAATCATAAAAACCTACATAACCGTCTTTCTCAATTTTATCGCCAGTAAGGACATTACCGCTGATAAACCTGTTATTTTCACCGGTGACATTGCCACTGGCCATATTAACAATTCGCGCACCCATATTAGTTTTGAAATACTTGGGATGCAATACCTCGGAACCAGCAAAGGCAACTATTCTTTCAGAATCGAATTTCCCTTCGAGGAATAATTTACCAATTGAGATCACCTCCTGTGGGCCAGTGTACCAAATCACTTCGCCTTTATTAAGAGGATCAATTCGGCTTGCATGCACGCTCACGTTACTAGCCGGATGAGGACCGGAAAATTGGTTTATCTGTACATCTTTTGAATTTAAAAACACCTTCGAGGTGGTATTCTTTGCATCAATGTTCAAATGTACTTTACCACTGGTGAGCTTGACCAGCACATCAAGGCCGGCCTGAAATTCTGCACCTTTTCCATGCACTACCAGATCAAAATCGGCTGCCAGCGGGGCGGTATCAAAAGCTGAAATGAAAATCGCTTTGGGTTCAACCTTATGGTCTGCTACTATTGAATATGGCCGCTGACGTAACATAGGCCACACACCACTTGTAAGCATCTTTTCAATAATGGTATCGCGATCAACAGAGTTTATGTCTGTTTTGCCAAAATCAACTGCCTCTTCCTTACCATCCGTTTCAATGACCACTTGCAGTAGGCGCCTTTTCGCACCCCTTACAACTTCCATCACCTTTCCGCTCACAGGAGAAGTAAATTTGATCTCCTTTCTGTACTTATCGTAAAATAAGGGTGTGCCAGCCTTAACCAATTCACCTTCTTCAACAAGCATTTTTGGAAAGCAACCAATAAAATCCGGAGGTTTTATGGCAAATCTTTTAGCATTTAAGTCAACGATTGTTTTTTCAGCCTCTCCTAACAACTTGATATCAAGGCCTTTTTTAATCTTATATACGGTTGACATATGTATGTAGATTCATGTGTTTTTACGATTGCGAAAATATACAATTATGTTCATATATCTAATACGATCTTTGTTTAACTTTCAATTTTTATCAACTCTAAATAATAGATTAAAACCATTGCTCATTAGAAAAATATTGTGAATCCATTTGGCTCAAAATCAATATTTTTACCAATTGAATTGAAGTAATAGCTAATGAAGTGCCCATTTTAACGTTAGCAATATGTATAAAAAAACTAAGTTTGAAAAATAAATAACTGTTTTATGAAGAGGATTTTCCTGTTATTCGCATTGCTCGCCAGTACTACCCTTGTTTTTTCGCAAATGATCACAAATGAAGACAAGGTATATGATGATAACATCCAGACTGTGTTATTATTTAATGATGGCGACCAGCTAAGTGAACCAGTCATCAGACTCAACACAAACGATAGAATGCGGCTTTCATTTGATGATTTCAGCAATGAATCCTTTCGTTTTAAATATACCTTAATACATTGTAATGAGTTTTGGGAACCATCAGACCTCACACAAATTGAATACCTGGAAGGATATTTTGAGGATGAAATTCTGGATTATTATTTTTCTCTAAATGCCATCCCCGGATACATCCATTATACGCAGTTAATTCCTTCTGCTGATATGCAGATTAAACTATCAGGCAACTACATATTAAAAGTATATCTGGATGATCCAAGCGATGCGAACGTGTTATTCACAAAACGGTTTTACGTGGTAGAACAATTGGCCAGTGTAGAAACTTCCATACCTTATTATCCTAAAAACTTGATGTTTACAAGGAAAAAACAGCAAATTGATCTGAGGGTATTTACACCCGACCTTTTTAATGCGGAACCACAGCAAAGGGTCACTCTTACAATTCAACAGAATGGCAGGTGGGATAATGCCAAAATGGGGATTAAAGCCACATCAGTTTTAATGAATGAGTTGCAATATCATTATCCAGATGGGATTGTTTTTGACGGCGGAAATGAATTCCGGAACTTTGACATGAAAAGCTTTTTATACCAATCCATGTATATTAAAAGAATTGTAAGCGATAAAGATGGTTATATTGTGATCCTGCATACGGATTATTCAAGAGTTGAAAAACCATACGAAACTTTAAATGATATTAATGGACAAAAACTAATCAAGGCCAGGCAAGATCAGATTTCGATGATAGAAGGTGAGTATGCAATGGTTCAATTTACTTTAAAACATGCTAAAATTGCTGATGCTGACGTGTATGTCCTTGGGGCGCTTAATAACTGGCAACTCGATGAAAAAAGCCGGATGAGTTACAGTTCGAGTGCCAAACAATATTACTGCGACATACTGCTAAAACAAGGCTATTATGATTATATGTATATAGTAGTTCCGAAAGGCACTAAAGAAGGTGATATTACAATTATTGAAGGCGATCACTGGCAAGCGAAAAACAGCTATTCAATCTATATATATTACAAAGAGAAGGTCCCTGCATATGACCGGTTAATTGGTTATGAAAAATTCAGTTCCTTTAAAGTAAGTGTAGATTAAAAATTTACTCGTACCTGAGTGACTCAATAGGGTCTAGCTTTGCGGCTTTATTGGCTGGTATAATTCCGGAAAGCAAAGCCACCACGAAACAGATTACAACACCAAGAAATACCCAAAGCCACGGCACCAGGAACGCACTACCCGTGACAAATGATACCACATTACCAATCATTATTCCGGCTAGAATTCCTAATAAACCACCTACTTGAGCAATCACAATAGCTTCTGCCAGAAACTGGTTGCGAATTGTACGTTCTTTGGCACCTACCGCCTTTCGAACGCCAATTTCTCGGGTACGCTCGGTTACCGAAACGAGCATAATATTCATCAGTCCGATGGCCGCACCAAGCAGTGTTATCAGCCCGATGATGGTGGCTCCAATTTGCAGTTTGCTGGTTAACCCAATCAGCATGTTGGCAATATTGTCACTTTTAATAATGGAAAATGAATCGTCATTTCCGAGTTTATCTTCCCTGATTTTTCTGAAAATCCCAATTGCCTCCCCAATGGCGGCATCCATCTTAGCTGGGTCGGATACCATCACGCTTAAACGGTAATTCATATTGGGTCTCGAGAAATACTGCCTCACATTGGTAATAGGCACCAGACATGACCTGTCACCACTAAAACCTATACTGGAGCCTCTTTCTTTCAACACCCCAATAACCTTATACTTTCCTGCTCCAATAGAAATTACTTTATCGAGTGGGTCCTCATTTTTTTTGAAAAGCGTATTGGCTACTTCGTTGCCAATTATGACCACATGCTTGCCGTAATGAATCTCATTCGGGCTAAACGATCTGCCTTTTGCTATTTCTTGTCCGGATGTAATGACATAATTTTCATCGGTACCAATCACTGAAATATTTGGGTTGGTTTTTTCCGATTCATATTTGAGTGTAGCTATTCCAGTGCCGTATGTAAATACGGAAGCGGTAGCTGGAAAATCATATTGTTCCTTAAAATCCATCGCTTCACCGAAGCTTATTACCCTGTAATTAATCGGGTTGCTTCTTTCTCCACCCACATGCACACGCAAACCCCTGTTTTGAATATTGAAAGTATTAGAGCCCATCAAGGCGAAATTTTCCGTAAGGGAAGCTTCAACAGCATCGATTGCTGTTAATATACCTACAAGAGCCATTATGCCAAAGGCAATGATCATTACCGTGAGGATGGTTCTTAACAGGTGGCTTTTAATGGATAAAAAAGCAATTCTGATATTTTCTTTTATCAATCTTGTATTTGCTGTCATATGCTTTTAAATGTCATCTTTCCGTCCATATGCAAGATCACCAGCATCACCTAATCCCGGCACGATAAAGGCTTTAGCTGTAAGTTCTACATCTATGGCGCCTACCCACAATGTCAAATTTTTAAATGTAAATGCCCTTTTTACTTTGGCGATGCCTTCATCGCTAGCCAATGCACAAACCACATGGGTATGCGCCGGCTTACCCTTTTCAAACAACCCTCGAATGGAAGCCACAAGCGACCCTCCTGTTGCCAGCATAGGATCACTAACAATCAGCACGCGCCCATCAATATTAGGAGATGAAATATAATCCAGCTTGATGGTGAAATTTTCGTTTTTAGCATATTTCCTGTACGCCGAAACAAAGGCGCTATCCGCTTTGTCAAAATAATTTAACAACCCCTGGTGCAGTGGTAAGCCGGCACGCAATATTGTGGCCAAAACGGGTTGCTCGTTCATCAAGTTCATTTCGAGCATACCAAGCGGTGTGGATACCTTAGCGGGCACATAATTCATTTCTTTGCTAATCTCGTAGGCGAATATTTCACCAATACGCTGAAGATTTAAGCGAAACCGCAAACTGTCCTTTTGCACACTTGAATCGCGAAGTTCAGAGAGAAATTGATTAAAAATGGTATTTCCGGCACCCAGTTCGTGAATCATAGTAACTCCTTTCTAACAAAGATAATTGAATTCGGCTATAAAAAAATCGTTTTATGGTTTTTTTATCTTTAACATCAGCTTATAAAGGATGTTCAAAAAAATATTCAAATTGTTTATTTGCAGTCTGGGATATGTTACCTCCTTTGCTCCAAATCCCTTGTAAAACCTGGCCAGATTTTTATCGTTCGATCCTTCAAAGTCTAGCACTAGTTTTCCGGGTGCGAATTCATGGATCACAGAATCAATCAAAAAAGTCATCGAGGCGTTTTCTTTCGCCTGTTGATTGGTTGCCGAAAAAAGGAAAATAAGCCGGTTATGGCTTTTTAAAAAGAAAGCGCCGGCACACAATTGGTTATGATCATTAAATACACCATAGACCAGTCCGCGCCCCTTATAAATGGCCATATACATCAGGCGGTGCAGCCGTTGGTATTCCGTTTCTCCCCAATTCTTCACCTCTTTACCTTTATTTGTCCTGAACAATTGGATAAGATTCTCAGGTTTTATTCCTTTTACAAGGCTCATATCATATTTCAGACTTTTTTTGAGATTTCGCTTTGTATTGGTTGCATATTTATCAGAAAGGGTGGTGTATTTGTTTATCAGGTCGAGTACATGGTTTTTATTTGGACTTATATTAAAAATTTGGCTGTCGGGTGCATTGTAGCTATTCAGATTAATATCTACAAGTTTGTATTTTTTTGGAATATGATGGATAAAATCCTGCACAATCTCGGGTGTTAAAATGCTTTTTGAAAAAACACCAAGCTGCTGTACGAAAAAAGGTTGAAATATATAGGAAACGTTCCATTTTTGAGAGGCCGTTATTGGCATTACACGCTCGTAATCACCTTCCACAAGAGCATCCCAGTTCTCGTGTACAATATCCAGATACCACGAATAAGCATAGACATTTCCATTAAAAGCATGCATGATACATTCGTCCCATTTTTCTGAATTGATTTCGCTATTTTTAAGGTATCTGATCAATATGGTTTTTTGTTTTTTATTGATTAATAGTTGATAGTTAATAGATAATTCGTAAAATGTCAACTTACTCTACTGCTTCTTTAATTAATTGTTCGTACACCCGTTTCCAACCTTTCCATCTTTTTTGATCACTTAATGATTCGTTATGCCAAAGAGAGATAAAAGTACCGTCCACTTTTTTAACTTCTTTGATCAATGCTTTGATATGATCAATGGCATCGGTAGGTGTTAAGCCGAGATAATCGTTCAGCGTTCCGTCCATCACGGCAAATGGATGTATCCTTAGTTTGGTTTCAATTTCCAAGTCCAGGTCATAAAAATTAAAAGGGGTACATATGCCTGCCCTAAACCCGGGCAAAGCCGCATAGCCCATCGAATAATCATCAGTTATGTCCTGTTCAATCAAATTCCGGTATGTAGATGGTAATACGACCCTCAGAAAATGCTGACGGCTGCATGAAATATCCTTGTTAAGCACCGTTCGCAGATTTTTAATTTCCGTTTTCAGTAATTCAGGATGCTCTACAGTATTATATGAAGGATGAATACCTACACTGGCATAGTCACCTATACTTTTTACGAGGAATCTGAATTTTGAATTCCGTGTATTTATATTTTTATCGTACTGACCGTAATGGGCAAACAGAAAGAAATAGATCGGCTTAAGTTTATATTCCTTCTGATACTGAATTTGCAGGTCGAAGGTATTAAACGGATCTTTTTCCCTACCTATCAACACGCGTGTCCGTTGTGCGATGTCACCCCACTGCATATCACGTAATGAAAGCAGATAGCCTCCGGTTGTTCTTACCAAACCTTTTTGTGAATACGCGTATGCCGAATCAATATCGTAAGTAGGGGTGAATTTATACTTTCTTTTAGGAAACTCCAGAGCCGGATATTTTAATGCAAGTATATCTTTAATTTTTAACGCCCAAATATTCACCATAGGCTTGTTAAGAATATGCAGCTTGGCGCTTATACTCAAATGGGCTGTGAACCTACCATGCATATCTTTTACAAACGGCAAATACTCTTCGTATCGGCTAACCAGATAAAAAATGGACGAAAACACGTCAAAAGGCAATGCTGCGCTGGCTGTATACACAGGAAAAAATGCTTTCGCACCACCAAAATCGAAAGGTTCAAGCTCTACACGTTCTATGCCACGGGTAAAAAGTAAACCTGCTGACTTAAAGAATAAGTCATCGGAATGGGGCTCATCACCATACATGAATTTAGGCAAATCCGATGATAGAAATTCCTCTAAATCAGCGGTTAATTTATGAGGTACTTTAAGAATATCCTCAAAAACCAATCGAAAAACATACCGCACCCGGCCTGTTTTAATGGGTGTGTAAATCAGTATTGGATCCATACATGTAAAAGTAGTAAATTTTCAAACCGAACGATTCCGGATAAGCTAAACTGTCATGGAGGAAACGTGCTGTTATCTTGTTTTATTACTTTGTTGATAATTCAACAACTGCATTTTACCTTACCTCCTTCAATAATTCGTAATTTTGACATCCAATTTTACATCCCGGAATGGAGAAATTTATCATATCAGCACGAAAATATCGTCCGGCAACTTTTACTCAGGTCGTTGGTCAGGAAGCTATTACTTCAACGCTACAAAATGCCATTAAAAACCAACATCTAGCCCAGGCTTTTCTGTTTACCGGCCCAAGGGGTGTTGGAAAAACCACTTGTGCACGAATACTTGCAAAAACGATCAACTGCAAAAATTTAAAAGAAAACCTGGAGCCATGCGATCAGTGTGAATCGTGCACATCCTTCAATAATAATGCTTCTTTTAACATCCATGAACTGGATGCAGCATCCAATAATTCCGTTGACGACATCCGAAGTCTTGTTGACCAGGTTCGGATTCCACCCCAGGTTGGCACCTACAAAGTATATATTATTGATGAGGTACATATGCTTTCACCGGCAGCGTTCAACGCATTCCTGAAAACGTTGGAAGAGCCACCTGCATATGCTAAATTTATCCTGGCAACAACTGAAAAGCATAAGATCATTCCGACGATTTTATCTCGTTGCCAGATATTTGATTTCCGCAGGATCAGCGTAGAAGACATTGCCGATTACCTGGCATACGTGGCCAAGAATGAAAAGATTGACGCCGAACTCGAAGCCCTTCATATCATTGCCCAGAAAGCTGATGGAGCATTGAGAGATGCCTTATCCACATTTGACCAGATCGTAAGCTACAGTGGCGACACATTAACCTATAAAAATGTGATCGAGAATTTAAATATTCTTGATTATGAATATTATTTTAAAGTATCAGAAGCTATCTTACAAGCTGACATTTCAGAGTTATTGCTAATATTTAATGAAATTATTGAAAACGGTTTTGACGGACAACACTTTATTACTGGATTAACCGAGCATCTTAGAAATTTGCTGATCATAAAAGATCCTGCAACCATCCAATTGCTATTGGCTGGCCCTTCACTAAAGGAAAAATATAAAGAACAATCGGAGCAGTTTGATGCCATTACTTTGCTCAAAGCCATTGATACTTGCAATAAATATGACCTCAGCTATAAAGCCAGCAACAACAAAAGGCTGCACGTTGAAATTGCTCTGATGCAACTTTCGCAGATTGAGGGCACAGAAACTATTCAGACAACCAAGAAAGTAACTGTTGTAAAGCCAAAAATCGTAAATGAACCGGTAAGAGAGTACAAACAACCGGCTGCTGAAAAAATGACAGAACCTGCTGAACAGAAAGAAGAAAAGGTACCCCCTCTACCGAAAGAAAGGAAACCGGAGACCAAAGCGAAAAAAGAAGAGAATGGCAGAAAGGTGAAGAACATTTCGATAAAAGACAGCCTGAATGCCTTAAAGCGGAAAACAGATAAGGAAACGGATAAAGTTGAGGAAGCCATTATTACGGAATTTGACCAGGAGCAGTTGTTAAAG